>DASZBJ010000016.1 GCA_035944115.1 Candidatus Babeliales bacterium | reverse complement strand
AACTCTTAATGCAGAAATGTTTATTCCGGTGTATCAGCACGGCATAGTGATTGCGTATATTATCATTAATCGCCAAAAAAATGGTCTGTATGGTAACCACAAGCAGGATGAAATAATTGTATTTGCTCGCTATCTTAAAACGATTTTGCATTTAATACAAAACCGTAATAAAGACAATGTATATGATATAAAAGAGCAACTTGATTCTGAATTACAACATAAAACTGCAGAAATGAATCAGTACAAACAAAATATTCGTTCTGTGTTGCGTAACTTAAAACAAAAAGATGTGGGTCTTATTTTTTATAAAAATAAACGGTTTATACATGGTAATCAAACGGCACATACGCTCATTACCGTTAATATCAACTCGCACGATGCGCACCCGATAACCCAAGCAATTAAAAAAATAACAACGCTGGCTGCCAGTTATAATGCACCACAAAAAACCTATGTTGAAATTGATGAACATAAAAAACTAATACTCATTGCGGTACCTGAACCAGATAATCAGGAAGTCGTCATCATGGTATATCAACTAGAAAGTCCGGACACAACGCAACAGCTGACTATGAACGCCAGCACAACCGATACCGATGGCGCTTGGTATTTAGAAGCGACTGAATCAGGAGCACTGCTTAATCAACTCATACCGGGAACGAGTAAAGAAACTATTGATTTTAAAATTAATCTATTAAAAATAATTGATAGTCCAAAAGGGATTTTACTCACCATACCAAAAGATGAAATTACACCAACAATCACCGCGTTACAACAGATCACATCACGAGAAAAAGTACATACCATAACCCTTACTAAACCAACCAACGCTATTGATATCGCCCCATTAATTTTTGGGATTAATCCCATTTTTGGTCTTACGCCAGAGCATCCACCACTGCTTGAAACGCTTGACGGTGCCGGGATCCTGTTCCTGCAAAATGCAGAGTTTTTAGATTTTGAAGTACAAAAACTACTTGCTCATTTTATTGCCTATGGAACCTACACAACATTTAAAAGTAATAAAACAAACACGAGTGACGTGCGTATTATATGCTCAGAAAGCCAAGATAACAGTGCAAAATATCATCTCTCTGATGATCTGTGTGCACAACTGGTAAAATTACCGGTTTCACTGGCGCCCTATACTAGGCACAATACTACCCAACCGAAAACACATAATGTTACTCCCCCTACGATAAGTGCTAAAACGTATACAGAAACCCGCTATCATCCCGCATACTGCCAAGATAATACTGAAATCGCTCAGATTGTGCATCTGGGTAAAGCTGCTCTTAAAGACAAAAAAAACATGTCGATACTATGGGCATACTTTAAAGATCAAACAACTCTTGCAACCGCTCTTGGTGTAAATCGCTCATCAATCAATAGACGATGTAGGCAGTACAAGCTCACCTAATCTATAAGGTTTTTTATTATAAAACTGTGCCCATGGCGATTTCACCGGCAGGCTAAAGTTTTACCGTTATTTTTTATGTGTTACACTGCCGTTGCGCGTAATTAAAAATGATAACTTTTTGTTTGCAGAGGAAGAAAATAGTATGAATATTCGCATGTCCGTTGCGCTCATTATTAGTTTGTTTATCATTACACCGTCACTGCATGCGGCGATGTTTGCAGAATTTTTTAATAACTGGCGAGATGAGAAAAGCTATGAAGCGTTCATTGCATCTTTAGGTAATGCCTCAGATGAGGAAAGAGCTCATTTTGAGAAAAATGGGTTTAAAAATATTATCTCTTATGTAGCGGTAGAGCTTGCAAAGCCAGAGGTTAATCTTTCTAATCAAAGGGCAAAAAAACGTAAGCTGGTGCTTGGACTGATACAGAGAACATTTAGCGGCGCGCAAGTGCCAACACGTACCGATGCGCAAGTGGCAGCGAGTTATCTTGCTCACGGTGCTCCTGATCAAGATCCTTTAGCGCATGTTTCTTCTTTGTTTGCAAAAGCCTTGGAGGCTACGCCGCAAGAAGATGGAGCCAATCAACAAGAATTAGTGGTAATTTCAGAGTTCCTAAAATTATTGCAGGTTCCGCAAGGCAATACACATGATCATGATGTTGGCGATGAGGGAGCTTCAAAACTGCAAAGTAGATTATCTCAAATACAAGCAAAATTAAATCGCAGTGATGAGCTGGCTGCAACAGAATTTCTTGCGCATGGGTCGCCTGAGCTCGACCGAGTAGCATGTATTAATCGTTTATTAACAAACGCTCTAAAACCTGCCAAAGATCAAAACGGTATTCCTGGTGAGCAAGAAGAAAAAGAGAGCGCTGAAACTCAACAAGCATTAACTACTCTTGCAGATCATTTAAAACTATTACAGGTGCCGGCAGAAGGTACTCTTGCGCACGATTATTTCCATCACCTGGTATTGCCAGCACTGGCATTGCTGCAGCACGATCATGATAATTTTACTATCAGGTCTTATAATAATGGTCGGCCTGGCGTAGTATTTTCCAATTTATTATACGCCCATGAAGAGGTCATTATCGATGCAAAAGAGAAGCTTGGTTTGCCAGCGCGTCGCTCATTTGCAGAAGCTGTTTTTTCCTTTGCATCACCGTCGCATGAAGGTGGTCCAGATATTTTCGGTAATCCGTTACTCGGGGTAGCAGGATTGTTGACTGCTGCAGCTGCACGTGCACGAAATTATAAAAAGACAGCAGCTGCAATGGGTGTTGTATCGCTTGTGCAACTTGCTTTTGGTCCTGCACGGAATGTTTACAACGAATTGCATACGCATCGTTTTAATACCACAGGCGTTGCTGAGAGTCGTAAAAAGGCGGAGACACTTTTTAATCTTCTTGTAGCGCAGCAAAAGCAAACGCGTTTATTACAAAGTGCCAGTACACCTCAAAGTGCATCTCAAGGTGAATAGCAAGAGGGATTATTACGGGCGTCGCAAAAAAAGGAGTTATTTTCTTGGTTACCTAAAAGCAAATCGAAACATCTACGCCAAACATTGCACCGCCTAAATCTGCGTCAAATGTTCGTTGTCCACCAACTTGTACGTTGTAAAATATGCCGAGACGCGGGCCGACGCGCATACATTCTGTGGTGAAATCATATTCAGCGGTAAAGTGGAGCGTATGCATATTCCATCCCTGAAACTCTTCATCAGAATTGACGATTGCTGCATCGAATAGTTTTGTATCACAAGGGATTACTTTATCTGGATTTGCTCGTGTGTAGGAATATGCAAGAGTACATGAAAAGCCCCGTACCACATGATCGGCACGGCTATATACGCCAAGACGCCAGATGGGGCCTTTGTGGACGTTGGCAGCGCCTTGTGCCAATTTGATAAATCCGTTTTGGCGAAGATCTGTTTTCATATGCAGATCTTTTTGCTTACTGAAGAAAATGAGTGCTTCGATATGTCCGCCCATGGTGAGCCAATCGTAGGCGCCAAAAGAGCTATCAAACGTTGTTATAATGCCCGCGTGTTTATCATATCCAAGGGGGATATCAAATATGCTGGATTCGCTTTTTGTTGATGAGGTTGGGATGTTAACACCCAGTTTTAAAGTTCCATCAATGAAATCAATGATTTCAGTTCCTTGGTAGTTCACGGTCCAACCGGTATAGACTATTAGATCTCCAACACCGGTTTTTTTAACAGGACAGATATACAGACTGTGTGCTTGTAAAATGCGATCAAATGAGTCTAAAAAATCCTGCCATTGTGGGATGCTGTTATTTGGACAACATGCCGTTTGCGTGCAATCTCTAAAATCGATATCACTTAATTTAAGTCGTTTGATCGGAAGTTCTGCGCCAGCAAAAAAACCGTACGCAAAATTTTGAATATAAGAAAGGTTAAATTCTTGGAAAGAAAAACTGCCTGTAAAAAGGAGTTTCCCAAAATTATTGGTCGCAGGAATTTGTGCAAGGTTAGTCAAGATTATATCGGTAACACTATTGGGATCTTTTGGCACTCCGTTACCGAGCGGCTGCATTGCGTGGAGTCCATAGATATTCAGTAGACTGGTTTTGTGACCAAAACAGTCGCGTGCATGTTTGGTGCGGCCACCTCCGGCGGTGACATCAAAACTAGCAAGCCACTCTTTTTCAAAACGGGGTTCAGTAAAAATTGATTGTGCGCGGTAAAAATGAAGGTCGCCTATACCAAAAAGAGGCAGGGAAACGAATGCTGCTTGGATGATTAATAAACTGCTTAAACGTATTAATTTTTTCATGGAAAGGAACCTTATTAGGATGCTGGTATTACTGTCAACGTACTTATGTATAAAAAAATTAGAGAAAAAAAGGAAGGTTTTTATCTAATTGGGTCGTGTAGATCGTTTTTTACGGTGATTATATGAAAGAGCTTTAAAGAGTAACTTCCTATTACTTGAGCCGCTTTTGTAGCTTTGTTATACTAAAACCATATATCAAAATGGATTTTTATAGGCAAGGGGATTGAAATGGCTTTAGATAATCACGATAATAACATTGGAATGGATGATGTAACCGAACAGCAAGCAGGATGTTGCTCCCAGGATGCAGCACCAGAAACTGAAAAGACAAGTAATGAACTAGCGGCTTGCCAGCAGCAGCTTGCTGAGTGGAAAGAGAAATATCTTCATTCGATAGCAGACTTTCAAAATTTTAAGCGTCGGCAAGAACGGGATCAGGCAAACTGGATGCAGTCAGCGCAAGTACAGGTTTTCAAGCAGTTGATCGGTATTGTGGATGATTTTGATCGTGCAATAGCTGAATCAAAAAAAGTAGCTGGTCATGAGGAATGGCTTACTGGGTTTGAGATGATTCATGCGTCATTGCATAAAATGCTTACCGCTTCAAAGGTAACGGAAATAACTGAACGCACCGTTTTTAATCCTGATATTCATGAGGCGATAGCATCTGTGGATGCGCCTGGAGTTTCGTCAGGCAATATCGTTGATGTGGTGCAAAAAGGGTACATGTTTAAAGATCAGGTCCTTCGCCCAGCGCAGGTAACCGTTGCCAGATAACCACCCATATTTAGTGCTTATCCTAAAATTACTCCCCGTATTTGAAAAGGTTTTTTATAATAAGCACAAGAAATTTCCGATCGTCGTCACGAGCCGCCGTTGGCGTGCGTGGTGATCCAGGTTAATAAGGTAATATTTATGAAACAACCGATAGTTTATATTGTTACGAATAAAACAAACGGCACTCTGTATGTTGGAGTAACATCTAATCTTGTAAAACGAATACATGAGCATAAAGAAGGTTTAATCGAAGGGTTCACAAAAAAATATGGTTGCAAATTATTAGTATTCTATGAGCCTCATGCAACTATGGAATCTGCAATATTACGAGAAAAGCAAATTAAAGAGGGATCACGCAACAAAAAGTTATATCTGATAGAAGCAATCAATCCCAGTTGGAAAGATTTATATGAAGATCTTTATTAGCCTGGATAGCCACGCACGCCAATGGCGGCTCGCTAAGACGATCGGGTGTCAAGAATATTATGAACTAAGCCTATCACCGCAAGATTTTTCAGAAATTGAATCTATGAATTAATTTTCGGATAAACTGTTAGATGAGATGAGAAGATCCGCCAGTAAAAAGGCGGGTTTTTTATTGGGTTTGGCGCCCTGAATTATTCAGTCTGAATTGGAAATGTTAATAAGATATTGTTTTTGAATGGGCGAGTTTGTTATCATGGAATTAATGTTAAAGATAGTATAAAAAAATTAAGTGAGGGGACGGTATATGAATAATGTATATAAATATCTGTTATTAATGATGGTTGGCGTTGCGTATGTAGGGATGCCAAATGGAGTTTTTGCAGCAGCGGCAAATCTATCAGTGGAAGACCCAGTAGAGGTGGAACAAGGCCCAGAGGAGGCAGGGCAGCTAGTACCTCGGTCGGCATTATCAGTAGATCCTGGGACGAAAATTATGGCTTTACCAGTTGATCCAAATGATCGTGCAGTATTGCAGCGTCTGTCACGGGAAGAACGTCGGGACATGCGCCCACGTGGGACCGAGCGGACGATAGCAGAAGAACAACAATCAATGCGAAAAAGGCCAAAAACAGAAGCTGAAAGAGAAGCTCAGGCAGCAGAAGAAGTAAAAGAGCTTGCGCAGCTTGGGCAAGAGCAGCTGTCACAAGAAGAAAGCGCTAAACTAGCTCGTGTATTTACCCAAAAAAAATGGAAAGCCATAGAGAGCTTAATGAAGCGGACTGAATTCTTATTAGATCTGCTATTAACAGCTCTTAACTCTACCAATGATAGGGCTGGGCGTAGAAATTTACGCAAAATGATACAAAATACCATATATTATGCGTTGGGAGATACGCCTATTAAAGCAGACGATTCACATTTACTCAGTAACATAAATAAAGCTATAGATAAACCAATTTTAGAATACGAGTTTGCGCAATTATTACGTCTTCTTCATGACGGGAAATTAGAAGAAGCATTAGATCTTGTTAAAACGGCACATGGCGGTAGCTTTACTTTGCGGTTCATAGGATATGATTTTAACATTGAGATGTATCGTAAGGAATTCAGTAGAATTATTGCGACCATTATGTATGAATGCCTATTCGGTAAGGGACGCCCGTTTACCTTTTTATTACAAGAGCCGAAAGGGGACATTCTCGCAAAAGCTAAAGCTATATGGACGCAAGAGGCTCCAGACTATGGCAGAAGGACAACAGAAGATTATAGGCTTGTTCCAGGTTTAAAAAACCCAAGTTTAGAAAAGAGTGCTGAAGGTACAACGGGACAAGAGACTTCAGACTTAAAACAAAAGCGACTACAAGAGATAGGAAAAGCTATTGATGCTCTCATGAAGCCTTTATTTGTTGTACTTCAATTAGAGCATTCTACAGGAACTCGTAGGAATTTGCGTAAAATAATAAATAAAGGCATAGAAAAAATGGGGCACGGAGAGATTGCACTAGGTATGTCTGAGGCGGCATTAAAGGAAGCATTGCATAAGCCTATCGTGGAGGATGATTATTTTATCCGTATACTGCGATATGTACACGACGGGGAATTAGAAAGAGCGCGTACATTGGTCAAAAGCGCATATGGAGGTAGTTATGCACTACCATCTGATTTTATGTATGAAGACTTTGAAAATGAATACAAAGAGACGTTGGTCGAGATTTTTTACGAAGGGCTGTTTGGGCAAGGGCGTCCATTTGCCTTTGTGCTTAAGCCTTTAGTGGGAACTTTACCGGAGGATGTGGCATCGATTCAAACAAGTTCAAAATAATCTCTATATGATTGCGGTGTGATGCCGTAACAATCATACGTAATAGACAAAAAGATATCCAAAGCGCTGAAGAATCGTTGCTTTGGATATCTTTTTTTGTTGGCGTTAGTTCGGCAAAGACCATCTCTCTCTCCAAGCTACAAAATAGACCTTTCTATACAATTTGACGCTATTTGACCCCCAGTTGCGGCCCCAAGTATTTCTGATAGAATATTTATATGGAATTATTTTAATACTATAGGGCTATAAATGGAGGTTACCTATGAAAGTTATAAGAACAATTACTCTTGCGGCATCGGTTTTGGGGGCAATTTCGGTTGCGACGCCGAGCTTTGGCGCGGCGGGTTATGCGGCGGGTTATGTTGCAGACAAGGCAAAACAGGGCATTATTTCTACAATAGCAGAAAATAAGTTGGCGACCGCTTCTTTTGCAGTGGCGGCAGCGTGTCATACTGTTCCTACATTGCCATGCGTAAAACGTGTCATACCTACGCAGGTAAAGCAGGCATGTTACGTAGTAAAATTTGTAGCTGGAATCTATGGATTAAGAAGATATATGAACTCTGAAAGTGACAAGCATGCGAAAGCGGTTAAAGATCTTGCAGTTCAGCAGGCAGCTCTGTTAGCAGCATTGGAGAAGAGGATGAAAGATAATTTCGAAGCGGCGAGATTGTTAGTAATTGAAAAAGCTGGAGAAGCAAGACTGTTGGCAGAAAGAAATGCTCAAGAAGCGCGTGAAGCGGAAGCAAAAGCAGAAGCAGATCGTGAAAAACTAGCTCGTGAGCAGAAAGCGGCGCTAGAAGCAGCAAAAGGTGAAGTTTTAGAAGCGCAAAATGGACATGCGCGAGATATTCAAGCCGAACAAAAAGCACTTGGATTACAAATGAATGATAATCAAGCGTTGAACCAACAAGCTTTACGTGAGTTTGGAAATCTATTATTGCAAGTGCATCAAGGACAACAGAATGGGCAAGCAAGACTTGAAGCCAAGATAGATGGTGTGCCAGAGGCAGTTGTTAAACAAATAATGATTGCAATGCAAGCGCAACCAGCAATATCAGTTGGGCAATCGCAACGGCAGATTAGCTATGTTGAGAGTGCAGATCAGGCAATATCTCACTTGGCAAATTTGGACAAATAAAATACAGCAAGTTTATAAAAAATAAGGGCGCTTAACGGATATCCGTTAAGCGCCCGATTTTCTATTTGGTTATAAAAAGATAGCACTTTCTATACTTTGCCGATCCTGGGGCATTTTTGCAGAGCCAAACCCTGTAATTTGATGGCAACGGGGTTTCACAAGAACCTTATTTGTTTTATTGACAATGTGTAATGGCTGCATTAAGATTACCGCCTGTACAGCGATTTTAATGTGGTGATAATATTTTTAATAAAATTATAGGTGAAGGTGGATTTATGCAAAATGTAAGAAAAATTATTTTTGGTTTGTTGTTGATAAACGGGTTTGCGGTTGCGATGGATAACAGCTTGTTTCCTGGTGATGAAGAATCTGGAGCTGCAGCAGTATCAGCAGTAGAAGAAACAAAAGAATCTTTTGATGCGAGCTCTGCAAGTTCGGGTTCTGATAGCCCTATGAGTATGAAAGAGTTAATTTGGGGAGTTTGTAGCGGTCAGCAAAGCGTGAGGGGGCTGCTTTTGAGTGTTTTTAAAGCGCGAGCAAAGAAACTTGTATCCGATCATCCGCATGCGGCAGCCGGTTTCGGGGTAGCGGCAGCATGTCATATAGCGCCAACATTCTTAAGCGCGGTTACTAAAAAGGCGCCGACGCGCAGTAGACTTAGATCATTACATGCAGAATCTATGCATGAAGCATCGTCTAAGATCGTGGGAATGGAAAAAATTTTTTACTATTTAAAGTTGGCGTCTATTGCGTATGCGGTAAAGAATTATTTCAGCCAATTCGGAGCACTTCGGAACTTGATCATGGATGGGCAAAAGAAGCAAGATCAAGCGAATACTCGAGCGCAAGAAGAACGAGTGGGCCTTAAGAACCAGCTTGCGGGTGTAGATGCTAAGGCTGACCGTGCTGCAGGAGCATTGGATGACTTGCGGGGGGATATGAACGGCAATCACCAAAGGCTGCAGCGACAAATAGAAGGCGCCAAGGAGGAGCTTGCACTTCAGTTGCAACAACATCAAGCATCACTAGCGCTTCAGTTGCAAGAGCACAAAGACGCGCTTGCGCTTCAGAGGGAAGAAGATAAAAAGGAAGGCAAAGAGCAAAATAATGTGCTTCTTCTTAAAATGAATGGATTGGAAGAGGGTCAAACTGATATTCAATCTATTTTAGCAAGCGTTCGAACCCAAAATCTGGGATTTAACGAAACGCTTGCTCTGTTGAAAGAACAAGGAATGGGGCACAATGACGCTCTTGCGCTTATACAACAATCTATGGGAAATCAAAATAAGCAACTGGCATGTGTGGCTGGTGGAGTACAAGCAATGTTGCTTGGACAAGATGGCATGAGACGTCAAGCAGTACAAAATGGACAGAAGCTAGATGTTCTTCTTTCTGTAGCGACAAAATTCATTTCAGATGGTCGGCAGGGGAGGGAAATTGGGCAGCAGGGAGTGGTACGCGAATTATTACTAGAGCCACAATCACCGAAATATGCTATTGGAAGACAAAGTTCAGTACCGCGCATACAAGAAGTACAAGAAGTTCACTCTGCGCCAGTAGGATCTATAGCGCATACTGCCAGGCAGACAATGCGGGCATTAGAACACCGTAATGGCAAATAACAGTTAACAAATGCTAATACAGAAAGGGGCGTTCATGGAAAACCATGAACGCCCCTTTCTCTCGTGCAGTGTTACGAGGAGGAGAAAATTAGCTTATTATTGCTGCGTGCTTTCAAGCAGCGCTGCGATTCCTTGCTCCGCATAAGCAGAGTTGTGCGGAAGACTATGTCGTTTAAAAAAGGCATTCACTGCCTGTTGGTATTCTGTGATCTGTGCCATCTTTGCATGCCACACCAGCTGCCGTGTCTGCTGTTGCAATGTTGGGGTATAGCTATACAGATAGACCTGTTTATGCCCGCTTTTTTGTATATGATCAGCAATTTCCTGTATCGCGGCATGATGTGTTTGTGAATCACACATCACTCGGCCGATAAAGATGGGTACATGCGCGGAAAATGGGCGTCCATTAAATACGGTCTTGATATGCGCGCCAGGGGTGTAGCGTGGTAGGGCATATTGCACACAGGTATGCACCAAGGACGAAATGATCGGTAAGTGCCATGCAAGATCATGCGCAACCCGTTCAAGCGAGATGGGCGGGCATTCAATAGCGACAGCTGATACATTTTTAACAACCAGTGCATCGGCATGAGTCATGACATTTAAAATAGTTGCAGCACCTCGTGAATCACCAACCAGAACGATGCGAGCATCTGGATTAATTTCAGTAACTTTTTGTAGTATGAGCGTAACGGTTGCCATATCGTCTTCTTGTGCAAGGTTAAATGATTGTGGGCGATCGGTAGGAAAATCGAATGCGATGGTTACCCCCTGCAAAATATCTCTTTTAATATAATTATAGGTGGCTGCGGCTCCTATCCCTTTACCGCGCAATGGGTGGCCAAGAAAGTTGCCTATCCAGCCGTGGCAATAGATGAAAATAGTGTCGGTCGGATTTTTTAGTTTTGGTATGGCGTTGCGCACTGTAAAATGACGCCCATCTTCCAGCGCTATTGCGGTATCAATAGGGTTTTTCGACGGAATTTGAGTAATTACTTCACGCATAGAGTTGGTTTTGGTTACCGTTGCATCGAGAGTTGTTGGTTCGAATGAGATGATATTAAGGTTCTCTACAGTGATCTCAGGTGCAATAGGAATCATGGTCGTTTGATAATGACGGTACGTGGCAGCAGTTGCAAAGGCCGCAAAAAAAGACGCACCTTTTTTGAAAGAGGCATCCAAATAGGGAGTCTGTAAGGCCAGGGTGCAACCCAGAAAAGAGGCCATTAAAATCGTCTTTTTCATATCAACCCTTTGTATTTTTGATCTCATATGCCAAAGATGCCTAAATTAAGCTCTGTATACAGTATAATTGCCTGTTATAAATAGATCAAAGGGTATAATAATTCTATTGATAATATGGCCAGGCACGAGGGGGGTAATATTTCAACCTTGACAAATCTTCTGTTTGTAATACTTTAGTCCCATCGTAATTATTCATTATATATTTTGTGAAAGGATAGATATGCAACGATTATTTTTTATGATAATGGTATGTGTGAGTGTGGGATCGCCATCATTGAGTCTGTGCGCCCGAGAAAAAATGGCGAGAGCAGCTGGGCAAGCAGGTGGGCAGTTGACTGTGTTGGAACAAGCTCGTCAAGAATCTCGTCAAGGGGCTGCTGTAGCCGCTCTACTGCCACCGGCGCAAAAACGCAAAGTCGTTCTCTCAAGAAAAGAAATGAGACGTTTTAACCCAGAGGAAAATTTGAAAGTACATCTTTTGAAGGCAGAAGGAAAGGTTCATAAGAAACACGGATGGAAGGAACGCTTGCGCGATGAGATGGGTGAGGGTTACTAAAAGAATTAGGTGCTGTAAAGCGCATTACAACTGTAGTTAAGGGTTATGTATGAGGCAGTTATTTTTTGCAGTCGTGTTAAGTCTAAGCATGATATTACCATCGCGTAGTTTATGTGTTCAAGGCCCACTAGCACAATTTCGACAAGCTCTTAGGGCACAAGATGAAAAACCGCTACTTGGTAAGAAAGGGCGGCAAACTGCGTTAAGGCAGGAGCGACTCGAGCAATCAAGAAAAAGCTATCAGGGTTCGAAATCTCAGCAAGCGCGACGAGTGCTATTACCGCAGGAACCATTGTTTGCTGTGCCTGCGTTAACACCAGCGGAAGCAAAGATGCAACAAAAACAGGCGCAACAACGGCTTATTGAACAAGACGTAGCTGATTATTTATGATGACGTACAGTAATTAATGTATATACACCGCTATTTTCAAAGGATGTCTATGCAACGATTATTTTTTGTAATCTTATTATCCGCGAGCATGATAATGCCATCACGCATGTGCGCTGCGGCTGGTTATTCAAAAATGATGCATGAGAGAGTTCTTCGATTAGAGAGACAAAAACGACATCAAGAAGGAGCAGCACTTCGTCAACAGATGCGGCCAAGAGCGGTTGTTATGGGAATTGAATCGGCCGACTTTGCCAACTTTTCACATGCACAAAGAAGAAAACTTCATAGAGCGCAGGCGCAGTTAGATAAAAAACAAAAGCGAAAGAACGTAGAAGCTCGTGCTCAGCAAGAAGTAGAAGCTATTGTTCGGGCGGAGGAAATCAAGGCTGAAAATAAGAAAAGAGAGAAACAAGAGAGAGCACACGTCGTTAGACAGCAGCAGGAAATGCAGGTGTACTATGACAGCGATGAAGAATAAATACATACAATAAGAAATGAGATGAAGCAAAGGGGGCTGCAATACTATGCAGCCCTTTTTTACTTATGAGTTACTGCTACCAGTAGTTCTATTAAAATAAGTATGATGATCAGTACGGTGAGTAGATCCTCTCGTATAGCATCTACTTTGTGTTGCCAGACAGATCGGATATCATGGACGATCGCCAATTTTTTTTCAATGGTTGCCTTAAGGTTTTCAATATCAAGTTGGTTTTCTAACGTTGCATACAGTTCAGAAAAATAAGGGTCACCAACAATTTTTATACTGCTACTAAGCCGTTCAGTAATCACCGAAATATCAGCTTTCAGTTTTCCGAGCTCATCGATTGGACTTGTTGAAAGGGTTCCGAGAAAGGGCAGGTATGATTTTAAAGGAACTTTACCTGTTTTTTCTTCGTAAATGAGATTGAGCTGCTGATCAAGAAGGCGATCAAAATAGCGGAGTTCTAGTTGCTGAATATTGCCAAATTCAAAAAAGTCTAAAAGTTCTTCATACTCTCGATCATAGACGAGTGCTGATTCTGTATCAATAACGGTCAAATCACCTTTGAAATATCCTAAAGACGCTTCTAAGATCTGATTTTTTTGATATTCAGATAATGAACTGGTTTCAAAGCGCAGTGAAGATGCGATAATGCTGCCGTATTTTTCTTTGAGCGTGTTGCCATCAAGACCAATTTGTGGATCTAATTGTATCACAAAATATGATGATTTTGTGTAAAAAAAGTGTGGCTTTATGATGCTTGGTTTTATTTTTTTAAATAGGGTATGCGCATCGATAACGCTTTGCTCTTGGTATTTATAACCGATTTCCTGCAGATTCGCTCGTATATCCTCTAGAGTATCATCAAACGGTATTTGATAGGTTAAAGATAAGGCGCCAAAGTTGTGGATTTTTGCATTAACGCAATTTGAAGTGGCATGAGGATGAGGGAGTTCTACAGAAAGCGGAATGTGATAATTTTTAAAGTATTTTGGTGGAATGTATGGTCGCTGTAGGATTGTACTCCTACTTTTGACCAGTTCTAAGTTGATCTCTTCCCCAATATCAAACGCATGAAAAATAAAAATATTTCCAGAAAACGTCAGTAACGGGGCGGCACTATTTTTTGATTCGCTCGATTTTACAAGCATATCTATGGACCTTTTTCCAAGTAAGGTAATCAATATTGTTCTTTATAACGATAGCAAAATTTTCCATAAGTAATCAAATTTTCTTTGTTTTTATATCCTACCCGGAAGCTCAAAAACTCGTATTGGCGAGTAACTTATTGAGACCTTTCGTATAGGATCGACACGCATATTGAGCCTCATCGATACATTATGCTGTGCCGTTTCCTTTAAAGGTTTGTCATATTGTTTTGATGTAACAGATTGCATTTTCCGTTTTATTCATGTTTTAATGCCAGAAAAGGTATAACAGTCGTAATAAAGCGGATCATGATGCATAAAAAGATGCTCACCATTTTTTGGTTTTTAGCTGGCATAACATCTTTTGCGCACTTAAAAGCCACGGATCGATCAGATTGGGGAAATTATAAACTTTGTTGTGAAGGGAGGGTTCATCCTGAATATACAGAACATCAAGCAGAAATCATTCACGCAATTGAATATGAAATAAATAACGTGAGTTCGGTATAAGAAGTTTTTCGGGATGTTGTATGTTGTTGCGTATTGTTGTGATAAAAAGGGTTTTCTTACGCAGTCATTGCGAGGAACGAAGCAATCTAGCCTCGTTAATAAAGGAGATTCTCATACAAATC
>DASZBJ010000015.1 GCA_035944115.1 Candidatus Babeliales bacterium | reverse complement strand
TTTAAGATAGCGAGCAAATACAATTATTTCATCCTGCTTGTGGTTACCATACAGACCATTTTTTTGGCGATTAATGATAATATACGCAATCACTATGCCGTGCTGATACACCGGAATAAACATTTCTGCATTAAGAGTTTTTAAGAATGTAAGAACTGCAGTGTTCAGTGGAGTATCTTGATAAAATTGTGAAAATTCTATCTCATTATACAGTAAAATTTTCTGTTTTTTTAAATAGTCTGCTTGAAGAGTGTTTGATAAAAATTGTTTGATCAGGATCTCTGTAGGATGAGGGGTTGGCACAGCTTTTAAACTATTTGAATAGACGCCATCAGAACAGATAATAAACGTCGTGTCTGCTTGATTAATGGCAAAAGTTTGTTCGAAGAAATTTTTCGTGAGCTCGGTAAGTTCTGATTTTTTTGTTATATGGCTGCATGCTTCTAATAATGTTTTAAAGTTATTAATAAAATTATCGCTATATGGTGATTGTACGTGTGGTGTTGCATTCAAAAATCGTAGTTTGATAACAGTATGCATGCAATACGCAATTGCATATGTGATAAATATTGTAGAAACGGCAACTATTGCAGTGAAGTTATGTCGGAATGCGGGTGTTATATACTGTATTGCAAGCATTGCTTCCATACAAATATAAGGGGCGAACAAGTAACATATTATTATTTTAATTTGACGCTTGAGTAATGTTGGTAGCGGATGTTTATACAGATGCCGTATCATACTGAGGGTGCCGGGAATAATATGCAACGAAAGCATGAATAATCCAGCATATCGTATCGCTTTAAATTCTAATGGCATAAGCGAGGAGTCAGAGATCGCCCGTGCATAGTCTCGAGATGCAAGATCAGTAAGGTTGGAGTCAAAAAATGCTATGATAAAAAAATAGAGTGAATATATGGCGCTGCACAGAATGGTTGCTGTATGTCGTCTATTGAGAGTGAAAGACTTGAGAAAAAAGCTTTCGATGAATAATCCGAATGATTGATATTGAATGATGACAAATGCCCAAGAGATGCGAGTCCAAAATATTACAAGAGCGTAAGGTTTTTCAAAAAAGAATAATTTATGTATTAATTTCGTGATCCATGCAATATCACCAAATGAAGAGCCCACAAGAATACCCAGTAAGAGAAACCATGGAGTGCGGATTACCGATGAAGTCAGTCCTAGCGGAATGAGTTTTTTTAATAAATATATTTTTGTAGTGAAAGATAAGATAAGAACGGTGAGTGCAAAGCTATCACTTCGAATTATTTCGCTAATAGGATTCAATATATATATCATTTTTCATCAATTTTTCTTATAAGCGTTGATAAACTCATATGCTCCGATTATACTACTATCCTTGTTGCAATGGTAGCAACAATTTATAAAATAATTTTTAATTAGGGAGTTTTACATGTTACTCTATGCGCGCTTTCTCAGCCTATTACAGGTTATTGTAAAGAAAATGTTTCGATACCCACCCGATTAATTTGCTGTAGGATGCAGAATATTTAAGGAGAGAGCTTTTACATTTTATTTCCGTTAGTTGAAGAGCGATCTATAATTGATATCGGATGTTTTATGCTCTTTGCCGTAATTTACAATTATGTCCATGGTTGTGAATTTTAATGAGGCATACTTTTTAAAAAGTGTGCCTCTTTCTATTGTGATCAGCGTAGTTTGTTGGATTATGTCCTTTTGTACGGTTATAGCAAATTATAATCTTTACATCTTCTATTGATGGAAGAACGATTTACCCCCAAGAATGTCGCAATTTTGGCTTGGCTTTTGAATTTGTTCCATAATATTGTCATAATGCGTGGATCTTTTAAGGCATGCTTACCAAGGCGTGCAGCTTCTATTAATTGGGGATCTGTCAGTTGATATGCAGGATCAAACTTGGTTTCATCATAAATCTGATTTTTCTTTGATCTATTCGTCAGCAGGAGTTGAACCTTATTTTTAAGCTCGTGCAGACTAACCGGGCGGTTATGAGCAATCTGAGATTTTTCTGTTGGTGTTAATTCGAGTAGGCTTTTCAAAGGCTGGCTTTGGATGATTTGTTCAGCAAATCCATCAACCAGTAGTGATAATTCTTGTTCAGGTAATGAAAGGAGTGATGGCAAGTGGAGGGCGGTCTGTTTTAGAACAGCAAAAAGATTCTTTGAGAATGTGCCGTCTTGTATGCATGTTTGTAAGTTTTGATTTGTAGAGCAGATAACTCGTGCGGTACTTGGTACTTTTTGATCACTTTTATAGAGACGATAGAGACCATATTGTAAAAACTCAGCAAGATGTTCCTGGCTTTCCAGGTCAAGTAAATGCACATTCTCGATAAATAAAGTACCTGTTTCATCAAGCTGTTCAAGTAATGCTTGTTCAGGTTGTTTGATGCCGAGGATTGGATTGATACCAAATAATTTGATTATTGTTTCATTTGATTGCACAGGGCCATGGAGTTTTAATCGGTGTAATGTTTCTCTCAAACTAATATGATGGATGATTTCTACTGTTGGTATTATGTCATCATCGGGCATTTCAAGTAAAAGACTCTTTTTCGTAAGGGCCAATTTAAGTAGCTCGATTTTAAATTGTAGTATTGTTTCACTTGAACTCGGAATGAGCTTATTAATGAGTTTTCCTGACTCAGTAGTTTCTAAGTACAGGAGATAATCCCACATGGAAGGATCTTTGAGCAGTTCAATCTGTTTTTTGATAATGTCAGATATCTCTGGGTAGTAGATAGTTATGATCACATTGTTTTTGTCTAAATTAGGCATGCCAGAAATAATTATTTTTTTCCCTTCAGTGTCGAAGGTAAATTGCGTTATCGCTGTTTTATACTCTTCAACTTGTCGTGCAACATTTTTTAATGTTTTGGTAATGGGATGTCCTTCTTGGGCGTTCAGGTTGATTTGAATCAACTCTTTTGCTGCTTTGTTACCAAAAATAAAGTTGCGACTTTTATAAAATATAATCCCAATTTCTTTATCTTTTACCGTACGGATGAATGAGCGGATGCTCTCTTTGTATTGATTGATTTCTTGATTTTTGTGGTAGAGTTCTTCTTTGAGTTCTTTTTCTTGTTGTAGTATAAGATTGAGATTTTTTGTTTGTAGTAGAGATATTATATTGCTGAGATAGCTTGAATAAACAAGCATTTCGTCTCGTTCGGTGTCCCCATAGAAGCTGTTGCTTCGAACATGGCGTTCAACAATGATATACCCGATCATGTTGTTTTTTTCATACAAGGGTATAAAAATATCCGCATCAATTGTTTCAAGAAAATTAATAACTGGATTGTACATTTTCGTTTTTGCATAAAAGTTATTAAATTCTAGTTCATCGTATATAAAAATTTTTGCATGTTTTCCTTCTTCAAGAATTTCTGGTCCATGCGTATCAATGAAGCTTTCAACTAATGACTGAAATTTATCAGTTTCTGTTTGTACGATTGATTCGATCGGTACCTGTTTTTTTGATTGTCTGATATAGAGCATTGTTTTATGCAGGGGGGTATTAAATGCTTCTTTAAATAATGTTTGGGTAATGTGGCGCAGTTCTGCATGTGTTGTAGCGCGACTAAGCTGTTCTAAGATGAGTTTGAATCCATCAACGAATGAGAATTTTTTCTTAGATTCAACATGCCCTCTGAGATTTAAGAATCGCAGAGATATCATGCGGCGGGTACAGTAATGGATGGCGCCAATGAGAAATATGTTTGATAAGCAAACTGATGCAATACTATTAGTTACCCACAATGGGATGAGGTTTGAAAATGGGGTTATTTGTAACATATCAGAAATCCAGAGCGGGATTATAATAGCAGGAAGAAGTACCTTTATTTGTTGTTTTAGTATGCGAGGCAGGGTGCTATTGTATGTTTTCCAAATAATGACACAGATTGTTGAGGGTATTAAAATATATGATAAATATATGATTTCTACCTGGCGGATAAGAAATTCTATGGGCATTCTATCGGTAGGTATAGAGCAATTAAAATCTATACATGCAATGATAATAGTCCATAGTAAAAAACAGCAACTAATGAATGTGAAAATTTTTTGTCTGGGCGATAAATGAGTTGATTGATCTACAAGGCTTTCTAAAAACAGTGTAAGGGATTGATACTGAACAGCAGTCATACCCCATGCTATTCGTAAGATGCATAGATACGCAGGGTAAGGAATTGATGGCACCCATAAGTTGCGAACAAGGTAAAAGATCCAGGTAAGATCACTTGTTGCGGATCCAATAAGTACGAGAATAAGCAAAATCCATGATCGATGGAGATAGGTTTTTGCAAATCGTTGCGATACGAGTCGTGCAATGATATAAATTTTTAATATAAAAAAGAGAGTTGTTACCGTAAACAATAAGTAAGGGCTCTCGAAAAATATTGTAAAGTATTGTATTAGATCTAACATTGTTTGTTGATTTATTATAGTTGGGTAATTATACTGAAAATTCGGGTTCTAACTGTTGAAAACTTGTTGTTGTTAGGGAGTTTTTTATGATTAAATTTAGTTTTTCTCTTTTTCAGTTGCTTTCTTTGGTATTAGTTTTTTTAGGAGACTATCCTCCAGGATGCTAATAGTTCAAAGTTAGCATAAAATCGTTAAATCAACAAACGCGTTCCGTCTGGATGCGTTTGTTGATTTTAATAGTAATATTAAGGGCTGTCTGTGAAAAATGATCGTACTATTCGTGCAATACAGATTGTTGATATCCTGCGAAAGGCAACGTGTGGCATGCAAGAGCTGGCATCTACAACAATCATCAATCAGTTTGGTAAGAATCCCTTTTTAATACTCATTAGCTGTTTATTATCGTTGCGCACCAAAGACACCGTATCATTGCCTGCATCCCAGCGACTGTTTGCCAAGGCTCAGACGCCGCAAGATATTGTACAAATCCCTGTACATGATTTAGAAATTATCATCTATCCGGTGGCATTTTATCGCCGGCGGGCAAAAAATTTGCATGAAGTATGTCGGGATCTGTTGGATCGGTTTAATGGAAGCGTGCCTTCTACTTTGCAAGAACTGTTAACTATTAATGGAGTAGGACTTAAAACGGCGAATCTGGTCCTTGCACAAGGTTTTGATATTCCCGCTATTTGCGTTGATACCCATGTGCATCGGATTTCCAACCGGCTGGGGTTGGTAACTACTGATACGCCAGCGGAGACTGAGCAAGAACTCAAAAAGGTTTTACCGCAGGAATATTGGATTGAATATGGCCAATTGGTGGTTGTGTGGGGGCAAAATATTTGTGTTCCTATCTCACCAAAATGTTCTCAATGTCCCATTATTTCTTTGTGTCCTCGAATTGCTGTTACCACATCTCGATAAAAAAAGACCCACCATAATGGCGAGCCTTTTTTTGGGTAGGGTAGGGCTTGTGTGAAGGTTATAAACCTAATTTGAATTTTAAGTCAGCTAAGGTTGAAGCTGTTCCTCTTTCAATCATAGTGCTTGCAATTGGTTCTGTGCAATATGCTACAGTGCCATACGGGCCATGTACTAATGAGCCTTTGATTCCTCCAAATAGAGGTTGTGTTGCAGTGCAGACATAAGGCGCATAATATATTGTTCCTTTTGATGATTTTTGTTTGGTGTTATAAATTCTGTAATATGTTTGACCGCTTACCCAAACAACACCAAGTTGTTCTGCCTTATCTTTGTTATATTTTGCGATAGCAGAAGTCTGGTCTCCTATTCCGGTGAAGGTGATTGCTTTTACGGTATCAAAGTTTGAGAAAGGAACTAAGGTTCTAATGGTTCTTCGCACATCTGTTGCAAAAAAAAGGCTGAATGATCCGAATAATAAACCAGCAGAGACTATTAATTTTATTGTTTTCATGAGTAACGCTCCTTTTTAATGGTAATTATTTTCTCGATAAAAAAGACCCACCATACAATGGCGAGCCTTTTTTTGGGTAGGGTAGGGCTTGTGTGAAGGTTATAAACCTAATTTGAATTTTAAATCAGCTAAAGTTGAAGCGGTGTTTTTTTCGGTCGCAGTACTTGAAATTGGTGTCATACAGTATCCTGTTGTACCAGCAGTTACACCTGGATTATCCGTTGCAGCATTTACCAATGAACCTTTGATGCCGCCAAATAGTGGTTGTGTCGTTGGACACGTAGAGCCCATTGCGGTTGATCCGATAGGTGATTTTTTGTTAGAATTGTAAGCTCGATAATATACTTGACCGCTTACCCAGACAACACCATCTTGTTCGGCTTTATTTTTATTATACATTGAGATAGCAGAAGTCTGGTCACCTGTTCCCGTAAAGGTGATTGCTTTTACGGTATCAAATGATCCAAAAGGTATCAAAACAGTAGATGTTCTTCGAACGTCCGTTGCAAATAGGCTGAATGATCCGAATAATAATCCTGCAGATACTATTAATTTTATTGTTTTCATGAATAACGCTCCTTTTTAATGGTAATCATTTATTAATTACTATCTTATCAGGCAGTGTATTCAAATAGCAACAATTTGATAAATTTTTTATACCAATCAAATGGGGGTTCGTGCGCCATTCGTGTTTGGCCGTGAATTGGCTCAACGTGAGGCGAAAAGTCCATGAAAAGGGGAAAATGGATCAAAACGTGGTCCGCCGAAGCCAGACTGCGTATAAAGCTTCCCACTGTCGCCAAGACTGCATATAGGACAGGTCGTAAAGCGCAGGCGGAAGAGGGGGCATTGCTGCCCCCTCTTCCGCAAAGTCTATTTTTGGTGTGCTATTTATGATTGATTGAGCTCGTTTGCCTTTTCAATCAGTTGTTCGAAGGTAAGACCAAATTCTTGTTTACCATTCAAATGCCGCAGAGTGAGTGTGTTGGTATCCATCTCTTTTTGTCCAATAACCACCATCCAGGGGATGTTTTGTAGCTGAGCTGATTTAATCTGGCCAGCGAGTGGATCTGAACTTTCATCGATTTCCACGCGAAAATCTTTGGCAGTGAGCTGCTCGGCAATTGCACGTGCATACGGTTTATGGCTGTCTGTGATAGTGAGTACCTGGATTTGTACAGGCGCCAACCAGAAAGGAAGTTTTCCTTGATAATGTTCAAGTAACACACCCAAGAATCGTTCAAATGAACCATAGATGGCTCGGTGAATCATGACCGGGCGTTTTTTTGTGCCGTCGCTATCATTATAACTGAGATCGAAATTTTCCGGTTGGAAGAAATCAAGTTGGACGGTGCCACATTGCCAGCTACGTCCCATTGAATCTTTGATATGAAATTCTATTTTTGGTCCGTAAAATGCCCCTTCTCCTTCAAGAAGCTCATATGCAACATGTGCTTTTTCTAGCGCATGCTTAAGAGCATTTGTTGCTTGATTCCACAGTTCTTCACTTCCCATTGAATTTTCAGGACGCGTTGAAAGGGCAACATTGATTGAATCAAATCCGAATTTTTTCAGAACTTCAAAAGTGATGGCAATAGTTGTTCGTACTTCTTCTTCAATTTGAGCAGGGGTACAGTAAATATGCCCATCATCAATAGTAAATGCGCGTACTCGAAATAGTCCATGGAGTACGCCTGATAGTTCGTGTCGGTGTACAAGACCAAAATCTGCTAAACGCATCGGGAGCTCACGATATGATCGTGGGCGCTCTCGGTAAATGAGTATGGAGCCGGGGCAGTTCATTGGTTTTACTGCATACGTACCCTGTTCAACAGTACAAAAATACATATTGTTTTTGTAATGGGCATAATGTCCCGATTGCTTCCACAATTCATCGCTGAGCATGGTCGGGGTTGCGATTTCAAGATAGTGTGCTTTTTTCAGTTGTTTACGCAGATACTGTTTCATCACATCCAAAATAGTTGTCCCTTTGGGATGAAAAAAGGGAAATCCAGTACCTTCGACATGGAATGAAAAAAGATCGAGTTGTTTGCCAAGTTTACGATGGTCATATTTGAGAGCTTGCTCTTTTCTTGCTTCATATGCATGGAGCTCTTCTGCAGTGTGAAAAGCGGTTCCAGAGATGCGTTGCAGCGGTTGGTTGTTGCGATCTGCTCGCCAATAAGCACCTGAAATTGCTTCTAACTTAAAATGTTTAAGTATTCCTGTTGATGCAACGTGACCGCCACGACATAGATCATAAAAATCACCTTGTACTGATAGTCCAACGGTATCTCCTTCGATGCCATCAATAAGCTCAAGTTTAAAGCGGTTTTCGCAATAAAGCATGCGAGCTTTTTCTTTGGTGATTTCTTCATGGGTAATAGGTAAATTTCGTTGTACAATATCATGCATTTTTGCGCTGATTTGCTCAAGATCCTGTTCTCTAAAATTGGTCGTGGGGAGAAAATCATAGAAAAAGCCGTCGGCCGTTGCAGGTCCGATGGTGAGTTTGGTGTCAGGAAATAGCTCGACTACTGCTTGTGCGAGTAAATGCGCAACTGAGTGACGTAAGATTTTTAAATCTTGATCGGATTGCATGATGTCTCCTTTTGCAAAATTAATATGAAAACAACCATATAAAATATAGCAAAAATAATGATAAATCATAGCTGACGGATGGATGTGTGCATGGAAGTATTTAATTTAAAGATATTAAGATTGCGTCCTTTAAATCACTATGTTAGCTTTCTTGAAAAATGGAAATGGGCGATAGTTATGTGAAGCCTCAATAAAAAGTGAGAGTGAAATGGCGCAAAAAATATATCTTCTTGATACAAATGTATTGATTTATAACCCTCATGCACTGTTTTCTTTCGGAAGTGCAATGGTGGGCATACCAGCGGTAATCTTGGAAGAGTTGGATGTGTTCAAGCGAGAGCCGAGCGATCGGGGGCGTAGTGCGCGGGAAGTGATTCGGATATTAGATTCGTTGCGCGCAGCAGGCTCTCTAAAAGATGGGGTACCGTTAGAAACGGGTGGAACATTGAGAGTTGTTTTTTTGCAAGAAGGCTCTATTCCACATCTTCCTTTTAAAATAGCCACCAATGATAATGAGATATTATTAACCGCCTTTTTTTTAAAACAGCAAAATTTTGAAGTGCATTTGATTTCAAAAGATTTGAACGTTCGCATTAAAGCAGATGCGCTTAATATTATTGCGGAAGATTATTTAACTCAAAATCTGACGCCAGAATCGTTTTATCGCGGATGGCAGCGGCTTGAAGTTCCTGCAGTGCAGCTTAAAAAAGAGGTGCCTGATGCGGTTAATGATCTGATTAGTGCTGGCTCATTACAGCGCAATGAATTTATTATTGTTGAAAGTCAGCATAATGCGTATAACTATCGACTTATGCGATATTGTGGTGGGTCGAAGGTTATTAACGTTCAGGAGCCAGCACTTAAATGGCCGTTGAAAGCGCGTAATGCGCAGCAGTTAATGGCCCTTAATTTGTTACTTGATCCAGATATTCAGCTGATCACATTATTTGGTCCAGCCGGAACAGGGAAAACCTTTTTAGCATTACTTGCTGGTTTGCATTCAGTGCTGGTGACTGATGAATTTAAAAAGTTATTAATCGCACGACCAGTAATTCCTTTGGGGCGTGATGTTGGGTATTTACCAGGAACCTTACAGGAAAAATTGTATAGTTGGATGTTGCCTGTGTATGATAACATGGAATTGATTTTGCATAACGCGGCAATTGGGTCTCATCGCAAATCATTAGAAGATATGGGTGATAATCAGCATCATCGTCGACAGCATCATGAACAGCGCCATGATCAACATCGCAAAAAACGAGGTAAATTTGATGATAGGCGGCGTGGTGGTAATGGTCGTCAGGATTACGGCGGGCATCGTGCAGATAAAATGGGGCTTAAGCCGCTCGATTATTTAATTGAAGATGAAAAAATTAGTCTCGAAGCAATTACCTATATGCGGGGTCGTTCTATTCCCTATCAATTTATTTTAATTGATGAAGTGCAAAATTTAACGCCGCATGAAGTAAAAACAATTGTGAGTCGTGTGGGTGAAGGAAGTAAGCTGGTGCTTGCAGGAGATCCGTATCAGATTGATTCACCCTATCTTGATTTTAGTAGTAACGGGTTGGTTGTGGTGAATGAGAAATTTAAAGGACAGGCGCTTTTTGGATCTGTGTATTTAGAAATCAGTGAACGAAGTGCGCTGAGTCAGTTGGCGATCGATTTGTTGTAGAAGTTTTTGGTAATACAAGAGCCGATGGGATTATAAATACTCATCGGCTCTTAAAATATAGATTTTATCTATTTTAAATCACGATAGAAATTTTCATGTGACCCAAGTGCTAGAAGTATTAATTGTAGCTCATCATAAACAGCTGTATAAGCAAGTAATGTGAGTTGTTTGTTCATTTTAAACTTGTAGACACGTACGCCGCCCAAATCACCCTTTTTTCCGTCTCCAATAGATGGGTCTTTACAAATCGCTTGTATAGCAATATCCAAATCACATTTTTGATTTTTATGTAATTTTTTGACTTGGCTTTTAAACGTGGGAGTTTGCAGGATATTCATGCTTTACTATCGAATGTGTATGCCTCAAGCTTCCCCGCCTTAGATTCTTCTTGCGCAATCAGAAGGGCTTTGATAAATTCATACGTCAAATCGGGGTTTTCCTCTGCAATTTTACCTATTTTTACCCAGTACTCAATTTGACCTGCTATTGAACGATTGAGCGCCTTAGACATGATCTTTGCATCACTAACAATACTTTCAGATAACTTTACTGAAGACATATATAACTCCTTGATAACGAAATGCTATATAATGCAATGTATCGCAAATTGTGCCAAAATACAACCTTTTGGGTTTTGCTCGCCTGCGGGTTTCATTGACAAGCTGAAATCAAATAAGCTATTTTTGTTTATATAAAGGTCATTGTATTAAAAATCACGCCGGAGCTTTATGCGTAGGCGGAAGGGGATAAAGAATGAAGAAACTTATTTTATTTTTTACGGCTTTTCTATTGCTGCCAGTCACATTACAGGCTATTTTCAAAAATTGTACCGTGTTGCGTAATAAAAATACCGGTCAGCGAGTTTTTGTTCTTTCAGAGACGCATATTGATGAAGCTGATATGCATAATACATTTGAACAGAGGACAGATCTTTTTACTGTTGTGCAAGCTCTTGAAAATCGAGGAGAATCGGTTCGGTTTCTCGTAGAAGATTCAATACGGCAGAATGTTGAGGGTGCAACTACGTTGTTACGGCAAGAGGATCCAGGCTTTTTATATGCGCTGCAGGATTGCTTTGCGGGTCGTTTCGATCAGAATGGCTCACGAGGTGGTGATAAGATAACAGAGTTGCTTAAGCAGTGGTTTGATATGTTTACTGAGGTAGAGAACGGGCAACGGCAGGCTTCAGCGTTGTTCTTATTAGAAAAACATTTAGATGCTTTGGGAGTGCCGGTTAAAAATATAGAGATTAGAGATATCTTTTTTGATTTTATAGTCAACAATATGGATATGAAAGCAGCTGTTATGGATATATTGCATCTTGATGAAAAGGAGCGTAAAGGGGTTCGTGGATTGTATAGGATTATGATGGGAAAAACGGTAAAAAGTATTAAGAGCGTGCAGATTAAAGATAAGTTGCTTGATTTTATATATAGTACTTACCCTGTATTGGATACAGGGAATATGTTTGCAGGATCACAGTATATGGTGGACGCTACTGCGATCGATGATATTTATCAACATGTACATGTACAAAATATTTTTTTATGTGCAGGTGGATTGCACACCGAAAAAGTTGTTGAGTTTTTAAAATCGACGGGCGATTATGATCAGATTTATTTTGTTGGAAAAATGTCACTTACTGACGACGAATATAAGGAATTAGAAAAAGCTGGTAAACCCGTTCCGTTATATCCAATTAATATACAACAAACGATTATGCAGGGCTTAGGTCGTGCAGAAGATCTTGATAGGGCAGAAGAGCGTAAGAAATTGCGCCCTAAATCGAAATTATAAAAATCTGGTTTTTATTTTGAATTATGAAAAGCGCCAATGGATTATAAACATTCATTGGCGCTTTTTATCGTTTAATCTATAGTATAGAGCGAAATTAAAAAATGAATAAAATGGTTCAATGCTGAGTTAGGTAGTTTTATTATAGAGACGATTATAGGATACAGTCATTACGGTTTCGGGAGAAAAATAATACAATGCATATTTTTAATAAGATGGTATATCTACTGCTGGCTGTTATAATCACATCATCACATGCACTCGCCCAACAAACCGGTTGTTTTTTTGTGGAAGGCGCTACGGGTGTGGGAAAGACAACGTTTGTCCAATTACTCAAAAATAATCTTCCTGATGTTGCAATTGTATATGAGCCAGTTGAATCATTTACCAATGTTCATGGGGCAGGCAATATATTAGAACTTTTCTTTAGTGATCCTAAACGATGGACGTTTACTACTAACATTTATATTACGCTGATGCATGCTCAGGCCGCGAAACAATCTATGAATACTGCAATGATGATTGTCGATCGTTCATTGTATGCAGATTGTTATGTATATGGAAAAATGGCCTGTGAGACGGGCATGATAAGTGCACTTGAATGGAATGTCTATAAAGATTTTTTTATGTGGATTACAAATAACAACGCAATAAAGCCATGTGGTTTTATTTATTTGAAGGCTCCTGCCCAAGTGGTGCTAAGGCGCGTTCAGCAGCGAGATAGAATTGAAGAAAAGGACTTGCCGTTACAGTACCAAATAAATCAAGAGCGATATTATAATGAATGGTTCATTGAAAAAAAAGATATTGCGCACGATATAGCCCAAATTCCTGTACTTATTATTGATGCAACACAAAATTTTAAAGATGATTGTGCCATTCAAGAAAAATGTCTTAATGATGTTAAAGAATTTATTGTATCTTCACAAAATAGCTGATCTCAAGTTGGCTTTACGATAAAATCCTGTAGCCGTGTATTGATATCATCATAATCGAGCAAGGTAAGCCACGGCCAATAATTCATTTCATAACCTTCTTCATGTTTGGATACCTGTATCAGTGGTAACTGTGTAGTGATAGAATACCCGAGCTGCTGTAAATAATTTTCAACAGCTAATGTATGCCAGATTCCGGCAAATAAAATAACAGTTTCTGTTTTTGGCGATGCATGGGCTTCTACTATTTTTTGTAAAAATCCTAATTCGCTGAGTAGCATTGCGGGTTGTGCAAGAGTTTGTATTATTGGAAATGCATTATCAAACGATTTTTGTTTTTTGAAGATTTTATACATTACTTGGTTGATAGTAAGGTTTATCTTTTTTTTATAGGGCTCTATGCTTGTGTAGGCGTTGTATATAACAGTTTCTTTTTCTTGTTTGAGCGTTGCAATGAAATCATCGGTCGCTAGGTTGCATTGCGCAAGAGAATTGATCAGTGTATCAAGTTCTGCGTTCAGTTCCGTTAAGCGTTGTACATACGTTTGTAGGGTTACTCTTGGATGAATACCTTGTAGTAGTAATTGGATTGGATGAGTAAATAAAGCTTTTTTGACCAGTGCAAAGTATACATCATTAGTGTTGTATGGAACATAATCTTTGGTCGCAACTATTTCTTTATATGTTTTTTTGGACATAGTTTCTGGGAAAATATAGAGAAAGTTTTGCATCATTAAACATACTGACATATCGACACTAATACGTTGGTCGGCTGTGGCAATAGTATCTATTCTTTTCCATGTGGTTTGATTATCCATACTGTCAACAAAGAGTTGACTAAGAAGGTGTCGTGGTTCTCTCAAGCTTATAATAGGACAATTTCTTGATAAGTATGATAATTTACGTAATATCCAGGAGTAAAAATATAACTTTTGATACCAGAAAGAAAGGGTTCTCTGGTTTGGAATGGGCTGTTCAATGATGAGACTTGTTTGATGTTGCATATCTTTTAGAAATCCTCCCAGTTGCTCGCGTTGTACTGGATCCAGGAAGTTTTCTGCTATTCCATAATGTATATCTTCTAAAAGGATGATTTTTTTATTGGCAGCAGGTGATTTGAGTATTGTAGCGGATACGACCGTGGTGAAACTATTTTTTGATCCAAGTAAAAGGATTAAAAAGAATATTGTTTTATTGTTCATTATAATATCCCCGATTAATTGTTAATTACGTTACAGCTTATACGAAAATTTAATAAGTACAGCCTTTTAATCTTGCGTTGATTTTTCTGTTTTTATCATTAGTGTATTGACGTTGTTGAGAGAAGAAATAAAAAGGAAGGAGTAAAAAAATGAGTCAAAGAACTAAAGATTATCTATTCTGGGCGAGTAGCTTCTGGTTTGCAATCCTCGTATCAAAAATAATGCATTTGTATGGGTTGTAAGAGGATTGATGAAGCAAAAAATAATGAATGTTGTGGGGCAGTAAACGCTGCCCTATTTTTTTGTGTGCATAGAGGGTACCAGGGGCTTTCTTTAGGGCTATGCTCTCATAAGGGCGGTTGCAAATAGAATTGTCTGGTTTATACTATTTGTATTGATAAAGGTTAATTCAGTAGGGGGGTTACTATGAAATCAATATTAAAAAAGCTATTTTTGACCATTATTGCCGGGGCAGCTTTGCAAATAGGCGGTTCTGTGTGTGCGGCAAGCCAGTTGGGCGGTCTTTATAAAAGTGGAACTACTATCGCGCTTGAAAACGTAGCTAAGGCATGCAAAAACGCTGGTAAAGCAATGCAGAAGGCGGCTAGTATGACCAAGGCCAAATGCAGCAAGAGACCGATGGGAACAATATTGTTGGCTTCTCTGAGCGGCTGTTTGGCGGCAGCAAGTATCGGCTACTACTGCGCATATAAAAGGGCGCTAAACCGTGCTGATGATAAGAAACGGTCTGATAGAGAGAGAGATAGGCAGCGCGAAGAGGACGAAATCTTTGCTTATGGACTATGTTCAATGACATTTGGTCTGTTGGCAGGGGCTGGAATAGCGGGCACGGCAGCGCTAGTTTTCGGAAACTAATTTTTTGTTGAGCGTTTAAAGAAATGGATTAATGGAGGTTTTATCATGAATTCAATATCAAAAAAAATATTTTTAGCCGTTATTGCCGGGGCAGCTTTGCAGGCAGGTAATTCTGCGTACGGAGCAAGCCAGTTAGGCGGCCTTTATAAAAGCGGTGCTACGGTTGCACTTGCAACTGCAGACAAGGCGATAGATGTGATCAAAAAGCATGGTCCGATGGTCGGAATGGCCGGCACAGCAGCGTTGGCTGGAATCGCTAGTGCGGTCTTTGCTAAGTGGGCTAAATATCACTGCGATGAACGCCAATGGGCGTTAGCTGCTGCCGAACGAGCGAAGGTATCTGGAAATTGGTTCCAGCGCAGTTATTATGATAACCATTTAAACGTCGCAAGAGAAAATAGGATTCAAGCTTTGATATGTGGCGCAGGAGCAGTAAGCGAAGCAGCGGTAGGAGCGGCATGCCTACATGAGATGGGAGCTCTACAATATGCGATAAATCAAGTGCGTAAAAATGGACCTATCGTATGCAAAGCCATCACAGATGCTTGCAAAGGTGCTGGTAAGATGATGCAGAAAGTTATGCAACATGAAGATGTGCAGCAGGAGATCAGTATTTTGGGCGGCAGAGCAGCGGGAGGAGTAGTTATTGCGCTCGTGAGCTGTTACTTGGCGGCAAAAAGTGTTAAGGAATATCGTGCATATCAAGACGCATTAAAACATGCTCAAGGTGCAAAATCATGGCATGAACAGTGGGATGAAAATGATCAACCTTACACTAAAGAATATTGGCTGAATCGAGCATCAGATTGCAAAGGGAAATCTGTTATATGTGGCATCACAGCAGCGTTTGAAGCGGGTTTAGCAGCGTGTGTTGGTGCAGAAGTTCTTGAAGCTCTACCAGTAGCAGCAAATTTTGCAGTTGAATCAGCAGCAAATGCATTGTAATAGTAAAAAGAATTTAAATGGATTAATGGAGGTTTTATCATGAACTCAATATCAAAAAAAATATTTTTAGTCGTTATTGCCGGAGTGGCTGTGCAAGCAGGTAATTCTGCGTACGGAGCAAGCCAGTTAGGCGGTCTTTATAAAAGCGGTGCTACGGTTGCACTTGAGAATGTAGCCAAGGCGTTCAAAAGCGCTGGTAATATGATGCGGAACATTTCAAAAGATGAGACAATTCAATTAATGGTAGGTGCAGTTAAGAATAGTAGCCAGGAAGCAAAAAATTGTGCGCTTTTCAGTAGTTTCTTGGCAGCTTCGAGTATCTGGCAGTATCGGTTGTATCGAGATGCATTAATTCGCGCTGAAAAGGAGAAGGAGCCATCTGATGATGAGCAAGGCGTTTGGCGTGATGACAGTGGTCGTTTACACTGTGGACCTAAAAAAATATATTGGTTAGAACGAGCTTCTTCCAAGAAGACGGGTTCTTTTGTATTTGGTGTACTCTCAGCGGCATATGCAGCAGGATGTCGTGCATATCTTGGCCAGTAGCGGCAAACGTATTGTAATAATATAAAAAAATAAATAATGGATTAATGGAGGTTTATCATGCATTCAATAGTAAAAAAGATATTTTTAGCCATTATTGCCGGGGCAGCTTTGCAAGCGGGCAGTTCTGCATACGCAGCAAACCAATTGGGCGGAGTTTATGCAAGCGGGACGACGGTTGCACTTGAGAATGTAGCCAAGGCGTTCAAAAGCGCTGGTAAAGCGATGCGCACAGTTGCGCAACATGAAACAACTCAGCAAGTAGTTGACGTGATCAAGAATCATGGGAGGCAAGTTGCAGGAAGAGTTGCGCTTCTTGGATTTTTTGGCAGTGTGAGTACTTTGGCAGCTATTGATAGTTTTGGGACATATTGCCGTTATCGGGATTTTTCAAAACGCGCTGAAACGGCGAAATCTGAAGAAGAAGTGGACTATTGTGAATCTAAACAATATTTGCGCCGCGAAGCCGCTGGTTATAAAAGTGAGTCTTGTCTCTCCGCTGTGGCTGCTGTGCTCGCTTCTTTAGTTACGGGAGCAATTGTTGGTTGCACGCTTTCTGAGGGATTGCCTAGTTTTTATCCTCACATTGATTTAGCAGCAAACTCATTGTAATGCACAATAATTAAACAAACATAGCAAATGTTTTGGGGCAGTACATACTGCCCCATTTTTTTGGTGCGCCTAGCGGAGGGCGTGATCTAATTTACTGCGTTACATTCAAAAGGTGCGTAAGCAATGCCGGTGGTAGTTGTCGCATCACATCAAACGTGTTGTGTTGATTTTTTTGAGCCCAGGTCATAGTAGTATGGGTGCTCATGAAATACCCCAACTGTGTTAGATAATTTTCAACAGCAAGTGTGTGATAAAGCCCAGCGAATAGGATGATGTTTTTTGCATCAGGAGCTTCATGGCAGGCAAGAATTTTTTGTAAAAATCCTAGATCGCAGAGTAACATTGCGGGGTGCATAAGGGTTTCTATGATGGGCCATGCTTTTTCAAATGATTGTTGTTCTTCAAATATTGTGCAGGTCAATTGATTGATCGTGAGATTTTCGTTGGTGCTTACATATGATCGTATGGTTGTTTGCGCATTGTGCAATGCAGTGGTTGTATCGTGTTTGATCGTTGCTATGAGCACATCAGTTGCTAAGGGTGATTGAGCTATCGCAGAGATTATGGTCTCAAGTTCATTTTCTAATTCTGACAAGCGTTGTAGATGCGTTTGTACTGCAACCTTTGGTAAGTCATGGAGTACTCGTTTTTTGATTGTCAAAAACAGATCTTCTTGTGAGGTATACGCAATAGAAAGGTTGCTTTTTAATGTTTCTTTATATTTTTTTTCAGCGATCATTTCCATGTTGAGTTGCAGCCATTGCAGTGTGATTGCGCATATCCACTCGTCGATAATAGTGCGTTCATCAGTGGGATGGCAGGTTACACGCTTCCATGCTTGTTGATTATGTATGCTATCGACAAATAGTTGAGAAAGCAGAAGAGCAGGAGCTGGACGCATGGATGGTAATGAGAATGTTCTGCGTAACCAAGCAACTATGCCGGTTTGCGCATACCATGTTGCATGAGATGTGGTAGTTGCAGGAGATAGCTCTATAATCAGATCGGTCTGCTTTTGTGTAACTTTTAAAAATTTATTTATCTGCAGTCGTTGTTCTGGATCGATAACAGCCTGGCCCATTCCTTCATGCACATCTTCCAAAAGAATGATTTTTTTATTAGTGCTGAGTGATTCTAATGTGGTGGTAGATACAATAGACATGGGTGTTCCTCAATAAATAAGTGAGCGATTATAAACGGGTCAAGGGGCTACAAGAAAGCAGTCGTTTTGTGCTGTTCCAGATTGCACGGAAAATGTTTTGCTCTCGTAATTGTCTGATGGTGTATGGCGTGCATGTTTCTTCAAAGCGGCATACTGCTGGACCGAGTATTGGCCGTAAAAGCGTTATGCAGGTAATCAGCAGATGCTTTGGAATATTTTTAATATATTTGAGCATGGCAGAGCATGGTTATGAATATTTCTGAATATAGCTTTGGATCGTTTGCAGTACGAGCAACTTCCAGGTATCAAAATCAATTTCTATTCCTGGTTTTTTTACGATAATGATGCAATCAAATGGCTGATTATAGAGCTGATTTTCATAAAAAATAGCTTTCAGCCGACGACGAACTTTATTTCTTTCTGGGGAGTTGCCAATCTTTCGAGAGGTTACAACAAGGAGTCGTGCTTCTGGACCGCTTCGAGGAGCGAGAAGAAAATCACAGCCCGGGTGTTTTAAAGCACGCCGAGCTGTTGCGAATATCGTTTGTATTTCTTTGCGAGTCAATGAACGCATAGTATTTATGCGCGAACTGCTAGTCTTTTTCTACCTTTAGAGCGACGGCGATTGATAATTTTGCGGCCTTCACGGGTAGACATTCTTTTACGAAAACCGTGTTTTCTATTTCTTTTTTTGCGACTTTTTCTGAAAAATGTAACTGACATACTTGTTTCCTGGGTCTGATCAAACCATATATTAATACCACTGTAACGATATAATTATAGGGTTAAATGGAGGTTTTGGCAACTATAATACTGATTCAAGGTATCGTTCGGCATCCAGAGCGGCCATACAGCCACTGCCGGCTGAGGTTATTGCCTGTCTGTAACGGAAATCTGCTACGTCTCCTGCCGCAAATACTCCCTCTACAGAGGTGCGCGTATGATTATGTACCTGCATATACCCAATCTTATCAAGTTCCAGTTGGCCTTCAAATGGCTTGGTGTTTGGGTTCATGCCGATAGCGATAAAGAGTGCGTCGGCTGGTAGGGTAGTAATTTCTTTTGTTTGCTGATTGGTGATGATGACCTGTTTCACATGAGAGCCATCACCTTCAATTTTGGTTACCGTGCTGTTATAAATTATCTTTATTTTTGGATTATTGAGTACCCGTTGCTGCATAGCATGGGAAGCGGTCAACTTATCAAGAATATGTACGATGGTTATTTTATCGGTAAATCGGGTCATGAACGATGCGTCTTCCATAGCGGTATCGCCACCGCCGACAATGATGACCTCTTTGTTCGGATAAAAGGCGCCATCGCATACTGCGCAGGTAGTTACCCCTTTACTCCAATATTCTTGCTCACCAGGTATGTTAAGACGCTTTGACAGTGCACCAGTTGCGATGATGACCGCATGTGCTTGCATAGTTTTGTTCTTATCTGTGGTGATGGTAAAAGGTCTATTTTTAAAATCGACCGAAGTGACATTTTCTGTTAAAAATGTGCAGCCGAACGATTTTGCGTGATCTCTCATTTTCATCATGAGTGCCGGACCCATAATGCTTTTTTCTCCTGGCCAGTTCTCTACAAGACTGGTGCTCATGAGCTGTCCGCCCGGGTTTGATCCTTCAATGATGAGTGGCGCTAAATTCGCGCGAGCCGCATATACTCCGGCAGTAAGTCCTGCCGGACCAGATCCAATAATAATAAGTTTGTGTACAGATGAATGATCCATGTGTGTAAGTCCCGAATAAAATCAGAATGTTATTCTTTGGTTAGATGATAAATAATATGATTCAATGTTTTTTCTCGCAAACAGGCAAGTTTTAGCTCTTCAGCTGGTATTGGAACTTCCTGTCCTTTTATTTTAGTGGGTATCGAATCAAAGTAAATAAATTCTTTCGTGCGGGGACGTTTGATAAGATTGAGGTAATGTTTTATGTCTTCATTTGTAACAACAATGTTTTCGAAATGAGTAATGAGATCAAGCAATAGGCATTCTTTTGTTTGTCGTTGTGCAAGCTGTTCTATTCTTCGTTTGAAATCTTTTTGCGTGCGATATACCTGATAATCAGGATTTGATTGTAGTGCGTATAAAATACGATCTTGTTGGCGCAGGGTAAAATGATTTGGTACAACAAAATGATTTTTGGAAAGGAGTAGCTTCAATGATTCTTCTGCCATGGAGCGACGTTGTGAAAGATCGTTGCGGTAAGAAAACACTTCGATCAATTTTCGGTTAATTTCTTTGTTGGTTTTTAATTTAAAATTTCGCTTGAATTGATCTAAGCAGAAGAATGTATACGGTTGCATATCAATGATGTGAATCAAAAAGTAATGATCTATGTTGGTACATTCACTAAAATAAGCCTGAATATCTTTGTTGTTGGTGCAGAATATATCACCAACTTTTTTTCCAATGAAGAGTTCAGAAAGTGATTTATCTACTTCTTCAGTGCCGAGTTTAAACCATAAGTTTTCTGCATAATTATCTAAATAGGTGGCCCCATGTTCGTCAGTCAGAGATATGGTGAAGTTAACCCAGTCGCCTACTGCGATGATTTCAGCAGCGGTTTCTTTGAGTAATGATTTTTCTTCTTTAATGAAGTTTTCAACTTGACGATCAAGATCTTTGTATTTTTTTCGTTTGGGAGCTTTAAAGGGAAGATATTTCCAATCGCGTATTTCAATTGGTGTGAATGTGTTTATTTCGAATGTAAAGGAGGCGTCGCTATCATGCTGAATGCGAATGTCAGCAATGCGTGGTTCACCAGAAAAAACGATCCTGTTTTCGCGTAGCTGTTGATATAAAAAACTGATGACGCAGTAGTTAAAGAAAAATTCTTTAACATGTTCCAAGAGGGTTGATCTAAAATTTGCATGGATGTATTCAAGTGGCACGGAGCCCTGTTGAAAGCCGTAAGCTTGCACAGATTGCTGTTGCCCTCGCAATGCACATTGATACAGTATACTGACCCATTTTGCGGGAACTATAACTGTCGCTGCGCATGCCGTGGGGCGAATGTGTCGCACTTCAAAATTCAGCGGGAGTTGATTATCGATTGCTTCTATCACTACTCACTCCTTAGCTTGGTGCAAGAGAAGGGACTTGAACCCCCACTCCCTCTCGGGAACTGGATCCTAAGTCCAGCGCGTCTACCAGTTTCGCCACTCTTGCATTATATTTTTTATTTCTTGGTGGGCTGCCTTGGAATCGAACCAAGAACCTGCAGATTAAGAGTCTGTTGCTCTACCGTTGAGCTAGCAGCCCTCCATTTTCTTTTTTTAGAGTATTGTCACTCTGTGTATTTCAAAGGTGTGTTGTTTTTAGCTTTTTTTCCAAAACAACTTGGAACTATTGTATCAAAAAAAATTATAAAAGGAAGCGAATTAAACAGATCGAATATCCTTTTCTTTCTTTGATGACAAGTTTTCAGCAGAATCGATAAATTTATCAGTAAATTTCTGTAGCGAGTCACTTAATCTATTGAAAAAGTTTTCTGATATTTTTTTATCTTTTTTCGCATCGCGAATGATGTTGTTAAAATCTTTGCGTACGTTGCGTATGGCAACTTTGCATTCTTCAAGTCTTTTACCCAGTTGTTTTATAAGATCTTCGCGGCGAGCGTGACTCATGTCAGGCAATGGGAGTTTGATCACATCTCCATCATTTACGGGAACGATGCCAATATCAGAAGTAGTAAGTGCGCGTTCGATGTCATGCAATAGCGCTTTATCCCATGGTTGGATGGTCAAAAGGCGTGCATCAGGTGCAGCAAGAGATGCGATTTTTTTAAGAGGCATCATGTCTTTGCCGTAGCAAGATACAATAATGTCTTCGATCAATGATGTGTGTGCGCGACCGGTTCGGATTTTAAGGAGTTCTTTTTCAAAATGTTTGATTGCCTTTATCATTTCTGCGTCCATCGCAGTTTCAAAGGGCTTTATCTCATTTTCAACTAATTGTATTTCAATCATACGGTTCCGTCCTTGCAAAAGGTTGATTTGTACTATTGAGCTTCTTTGTATGGTATATTATGCACCAATTTCAAAACGGGCAAATCGGCGGATGCGGATATTTTCACCTGTTTTAGCAATCAGTTCGCGGAGTACATCTTCTACTGTTTGCTGGTCATTTTTTACAAATGATTGTTGTAGCAAGCAGACTTCTGAATATACTTTTTTAATTTTCCCATCAACGATTTGATTAATAATATTTTCAGGTTTTTTTGTTTCTTGCATTTGCTCTGTAAAGATACGTCGCTCGTTTTCTAACCATTTTGGATCAACGTCTTCAGGCGCGAGATACAATGGTTTTAGTGCTGTAATATGCAAACCAAGATCATTAGCAAACTGTTTAATATCTTCTGTGCGTGCTACGAAATCGGTTTCGCAATTTAGTTCTACCAGAACTCCTATGCGGGCTCCCGGGTGAATGTATGCGTGTACAAGCCCTTCTGCGGTATCTTTGTCAGATCGCTTAGCTGCCACAGCAGCACCTTTTTTGCGTAATAGTTCTATTGCTTTTTCAATATCTCCATCAGCTTCAACAAGTGCATTTTTGCAATCCATCATACCGAGTCCGGTACGTTGGCGTAGCGTTTGTATAAGATTTATATCAATAGTTTTTGTCATGGGACTCCTGCTCAAATAGCATAAAATATATATATCATAATTATATGTAAGTGTGCCAGAAATGGCTACTTTATCAATTACTGACTTCGGATATCATTTTTGCCTTTACATGGTTTCAGGTAGGCTGATGCCTAAAAGTGTAAGGGCCAGGTCAAAGTTATTCTTAAGAAGTTGCATAACTACCAGTCGTCCACGGCTTTGTTCTACACGCTCAACGTTAATTACCCGGTGTTTCCCGTAATAGCTATGGAATGCTTGCGCAAGTTCCAGTACATAGTAAGTCAGTACATGCGTCTGATGATTGTGGCTAATAGATTCCAGCGTCTTTTTAAGCGAGATTATCTTCTTGAGTAGCAGCTGTTCTTCTGTGCCTATGTGTTCCGCATCTGCTGGTGATATGTTGGCAAACGCAGCGTCTTGGCTACTTTTTTCTAAAATACTTTTGATGCGTACATACGCGTATTGTGCATAGTAAACAGGGTTTTCATCAGTTTTTTTAAGCGCCAGCTCTATATCAAATTCAAGATGTGCATCTGCTTTTCTATGGAGATAGAAAAAGCGTGCTATGTCGACCCCAACGGTTTCTATGACATCGGCCAGTGAGATGATTCTTCCGGCTCGTTTGGACATGCGCAGTTGTTGATCACCTTCTTTGAGGCTGACCAGTTGGTAGAGGATAACATCCAGTTTTGCCTTGGTATGCAGATGCAGAGCAAGCAATAATCCTTGCAGGCGGACCACATAGCTATGATGATCTTGCCCCAGCACCATAATAAGATGGTCAAAGCCGCGATCAACTTTATTTTTTAGATATGCAGTGTCGGCGGCAACATAGGTCAGTTCGCCAGATGCTTTTCTCATCACACGATCTTTGTCATCGCCAAATGTTGTTGAACGGAACCAGAGGGCCCCTTCATGTTCAAACAGATAGCCATGCTCTTGGAGTAAATTTATAACTGAGGTAATGGATCCATCGGTATGTAATGTTTTTTCTGAAAACCAGACGTCAAATTGAATGCCGTATTGTGCAAGCGTTTGCTTGATATGCGCAAGTAGCTTTTGTTGAGCGTATTCTTGGAAAAATGTTTCAGGCTTATCGGTTACTGATGAGCCATGTTGCGCAATGCATTCTTTGGCAAGATCAACTAAATAGGTGCCGTGGTAGCCATCTTCAGGTAACTCTACGCTCGCACCAAGTTCTTGCTGGCAACGAATTTTAAAGCTTCTGCCAAGTTTATCAATTTGAGTTCCCGCATCATTAATATAAAATTCGCGAGTTGCGCTGTGGCCGATGAAATTTAAAATGTTGGCTAGCACGTCGCCGATAATCCCTCCACGACCATGACCAAGATGTAATGGGCCGGTAGGATTGGCGCTCACAAATTCGACATTGTATCTGTATCGTGGGATGCCTGAATCGAGCGTGAAGAATTCTTCTTTTGAATTATATAGGTTTTGAGCGAGTGTATGCCATGTTTTTTCAGTGAAAAAGAAGTTTAAAAAACCAGGGCCAGCAATTTCAATGCGTGCAATACCGGGATGAGTAAAATTGGTAGCTATTTGCTCTGCAATAGCGCGTGGATTTTGCTTGAGTGCTTTTGCAAGGATCATTGCAGCATTAGCGTTTAGATCGCCAAATTGTTGTTTGTTTTCGTCTACATTGAGTACTAGTTCAGCGCATTGAGATAATTCGGGATTATCGATCTTGAATGTGGTTTGTAAAAATAAGGTAAAAGCCTGTTGGATTTGTTGGATCATATTTACTGGCATAGTTGTTGTTTGTTGAGTTTGCTGAATACGGGTCATAAGTAGGTCCTTGATAAGAAAGATTGTGTATTGTCTAAGAGCTTATCCGAAAAATGGCTGGTGGTTTAGTGTATTGCAAAATATTGAGATAGATAGGCATTGTACAGTATTGTTGGCACCCGATCGTCTTCACGAGCGAATGCGTGGTGATCCAGGAAATTGTGCGCTCAGTATGAGCGCTACAAAATAGATCGTTTTTTTGTATTTACCTAAATATTTCTTTATTAACCTGGATCGCCACGCACGCCAATGGCGGCTCGCGACGACGATCGGGGGCTCCTTGTTCTGATTGCTTTCAACTATGGCGATAATTTTCGGATAAGCTCTAATCCTAGTAAAAAAGGGGATAAAAGTCACGGCTTGCTGGTGCAGCAGGATTCGTTGTTTTATTATCCACACCGAGCGATCATTGACAAATTGAATCCTAATTGATTATTTTGAATTTATCATAATGATTGATTTGTAAGGGGGGAGTCATGAAAAAGTTTGTTTTACTGGTTTTAGCGGCATTATTCTTGAACGTACCGCTGCATGCGGTTTTTTACAATCTAACGGTTTTGCGCAATAAAAACACGGGTCAGCTGATTTTTTCATTGGCAGATATACATGTTGATGCGGTTGGTGGGGAAAATACGATTGCTCAAAGAAAAGATTTGATTTCTATGGTAAGTGGGCTGAAGGGCAAAGGAGAGTCTGTGCACTGCTTGATAGAGGATGTAAAATCTGCAGCTTCAATCGATTGGAATCCAGAGTATGAATCGAATATTATTTGGAACGTTAATAAAGATAAATCATGGGCTCAACAATTGGCATCTGATGCGGGGAAGGATTTTTTGGAGAGCATTACGGAAGAAAAGGCGGTCGATTTTTTAGGAATGATAATAGAGTGTCTTCCAATGAGGTATTTAGTGCTACAGCTGTGGGCGTATGGTATATCTTGTAAAAATATTGAATCTAGGATGGTTTTTTATGAATTTATATCGAAAAATAAAATACCGTGGGGAGATTTTAAATTAATAAACATGAGGGCTGCTAATGAGAAAGAGCAGAAAGGTATGGATGCATTATATAGGATTATGATAATGCAAACGGTAAATAGTATAAAAAGCAGCGATATTAAAGAGAAGTTGTTAAGATTTCTATATACATATCCTGTGTTAGACGCGAGCGGTATGCAAAATTCTTGGGACGATGTTATGAAGAATGAATATTTTATGGTCGATATAGCAGCAATTGATGACATATATCAACATGCAGATGTACATAATATTTTTCTCTGTGCGGGAGGGGCGCATAATGAAAAGATAAATGAGTTTCTATTATCGACTGGCGAATATGATCAGGTGAGAAGTTTTGGACAAAGGATAAATTTTAATGCGAGGGTTCTTGAAAGGCTGCGTATGGCATTTAAACCACCATATCCTCTTAACTTGCGAAAAACCTTCGATCAAGTCCAACGTGCAATAGCAAAGTTTGAAAAAGCATTAAAAGTAGCGCCGGAAAAGGGAAGGCTTAAATCGAAGCTGTAAAAGGTGCATTTTTCACCCTGTTTTAATGGCGAATAATCTGCTATTATATATGCATAATTACAGTATTTAATAGGTATAAAAATGCAGGTAGCGGTTTTAGTTTCTGGTGGTGTTGATAGTTCGGTTGCACTCGCGCTGCTCAAGCAGCAGGGGCATGCAGTGACCGCTTTTTATTTGAAAATCTGGTTGGAGGATGAGCTTTCCTATTTGGGGATTTGCCCGTGGCAGGAAGATCTCAGTTACGTCCAGGCAGTATGTGCGCAGTTAGAGGTGCCATTACAAATTGTATCATTGCAGAAAGAGTATTTTGATCATGTAGTTGCTCATACGATTGCACAGGTTAAAGCTGGTCGAACCCCTAACCCCGATATCCTTTGTAATTCACGTATTAAATTTGGCATGTTTGTTGAGTACATGCAAACATTACCGCATACGTATGATGCGATTGCATCAGGCCATTATGCGCAAGTTGCTTTGGTTGATGGGATTGCTCAGCTCTACCGCGCTCCCGATGAGATTAAAGACCAGACCTATTTCCTTTCCTATTTAACACAACAGCAGCTTGCAAAATTACTGTTCCCGATTGGTCATTTGCGTAAAGAGCAAGTACGTGAGCTTGCAGAACAGTTTGATTTACCCAATAAAATTCGTAAAGACAGTCAAGGCATCTGCTTTTTAGGGAAACTAAAATTTTCTGATTTTATTAAACATTATCTGGGCGAGCGACCAGGCGATTTAATTGAATATGAAACTGGTGCAGTGCTTGGGCGGCACAACGGATTTTGGTATTATACCATTGGCCAGCGGCAGGGCATTGGGCTTTCTGGTGGTCCGTGGTACGTGGTTGCAAAAGACACGCAGCGCAATGAAATTTTTATTTCTCGAACGTATCATGATCACGATAAACAACGTAACGAGCTTACCATTGCAGAATGTAATTGGATTGCTGGCGTTGCCTCACGGGATGGAAACTATTTGGTAAAATTACGCCATGGACCGCAGATGCATCATGCACACGTACAAATGGTTGATGGTGGATCATTTAAAATAACACTTGCAAACCATGATCAAGGAATAGCATCAGGACAATTTGCTGTGATCTATGATGGTCAGATATGCATCGGCGCGGGAATTATTGTATAATACGTGCATGAGTTTTTCCGATTGATAGTTTTTTGCAAAACGGAGTACGGAGTATTGTCATATGATTCAACAATTTTTGAAAAGTTTTCCAGCAGAAGAACGACGTATTACGCTTGCAACACTATGCACGATACTACGTATTTTTTTAGTACCTTGTATCGTTGCTGCGATGTTTTATCATTCCTGGGGGTTGGCATGGGGATTACTGGCTGTCGCATTGCTCACTGATATTGCTGACGGTATGCTGGCGCGCTTGCGTAATGAGCGAACCATATTAGGAGCCTGTCTTGATCCAATTGCAGATAAGTTTTTGTTAATTGCCTGCTTTGTGACGTTGGCATCGATCGAGACATCGCTCTATGCTATTCCAATTTGGCTCGTGCTTTTGGTACTCATCAAAGAGTTGCTCATTCTTGTAGGAACGGGTGCCATGTACGCGATAAAAGGATTTATCCATTTTCGTCCGACCTTTTTGGCAAAAGCGGCAGGAGGGATGCAATTGCTCTTTATTGCATGGTTAATGTGTTGTCAGTATTTAAACAGAATCTCTTTGCCTGTATATAATAGTTTTTTGGTGATAGTAGCATGTATGGTTGTGGCGGTATTTATACAATATCTGATAACTGGAATACGCCTTTTACAAAATAGGTAATGATGGTATGAATATAAAAAAATATTTTTTGTCGGGTCTCATAGGGTTCTCTGTCATATGTATAACGGCAGAAAGTTTTGTAATACCAAAAAAAGATAAAAAAGTATCGACGCGGACATTAAAGGAAAACTGTTGTGACTGCGTGACCGATGTTTTGAAAGAATCTCCAAAAACCGCAATTTTAAATGCGCAGGTACAGCAAGAGATGATCGCAATGGTGGGCGATATGATCGAAGGATCCTTTTTTGAAGGCATAGACAAAATTACCTTAGCTGCGGATGAGCGCAAATATCAAGAATTTGCCTGTCGACAGCAAGAGATTAATAATCTGCTTGAGCAGCAGGTGGCTTTTGTTATGGAGCAGAAGAAGAAATCTGGGCTTAAAAAATAATGATTGTTTTATACGATTAGATGTGCTTCTATAGCATGGAAGTTATGATTTGATCATACATAGTGGACTGGCAGAGCGTTTAAATATAGATTTTTCATCGAATAATAAAATCTTACTAACATGTTGAAGGAGTTGGTATGCAATGTAAACAATATAGTTTGTTTTTGATAAGTTTGTTTTTTGTGATGAATGGGGCGTTAGATGCTGCCGATGCGCAACCCGAAGCTTCTGCTGCGCAAGCTATCCAGGGCAGCAGAATGGGACAAGAGATTTTCACGCGTTGCATGGATCAGCTGCTTGTAGAACAGCTGCAGCGCTCTGAACAGGTACCAGTTGGATCTCCGCAGGAAGGGTTGTCAGGTGAGCTAAGCAGTCAACTGGAGGCTTTAGCAATAGGTGATGAGGAGGTATTGGGTCGTGGTGATGATGCAAAGGAAGTGGTTGATCGTAGCGATCGCGAGAAATTGTTTTTAGAGTTGATGGGAGCGCAAATGTATGCAGATAGAGCGGTTATTAATGCGGTTACATTTGCTCAATTAAGTACAAACAAACAATTTGAGACACGTCTAAGAATGTTTAAGCGGCAGCAATCCATAGCAGCTCAGATATTGGGTGTAAAACCTCGTTCTGATGGGGTTCTTAGGCAACATTTACAACAAGCATTAGAACTCGTAAACGGAGTGCCGATCGATAATAAACCGAGGGGGAGAGTGCATCGGCGGCATCAACCATATAGGTCCCATCCAATGAGATTGAGATCTGAAAAACGAAAATAGTGCTTGCGCAGATTCTCCAGAACTCAGTAAAGGGCCATTGCGACGCTAGTCAGAAGAATCAAGCATTCATCAGTGGAAGATTGAAGCCGTTTGTGTTATAGGGCTAGAATCCATTACAACCCCCATTTGATAATAATAATGGCTCATGTACCCTTATTAGCATGGATAGAGCTTTAAAAATCGCATGCCAGCAATAAGCTCGTAGAGCGAAGGATGGTGAAGCTAAGAATTGGTAGGTTATCGCTAGCTAGGGGAAAAAATGGAATCTAGATATATACTCAAATTCATCTTCGTTTTAATGGGGGCAGCAGCCCTTTCATCATGTGGCATGCATTCAAAAAATAAAGCTGATAAAACCCAAACAGTTGAGTCGACTCCTAGCGTATTTTGGGATGTTGTGCCTAGTAAGGCTTCGTACTTGTATGTCCCTGGCTTGACGAGTAGCGGAATTACTATGGGACGGTATTGCCCTGAATTTGTAGCAAGTACGGGCGAAAAAATATCTTGGACATCAGGAGGCCATGTTATTGGTCAACCAAATACGACGGTTGCGTTTCCCGATGCGTGCTTAAAAAAACCAACGAGGTTCACTTTAAATCCAATTACTGCATTTTTAAATGGTATACGGAGAGACCTATATCCTATTATGGAACGTTGTTTCAATGAAAAATATGGTGTTACGGTTGTAGATAATGAGTCTTCAAAATATACCGTAGTTAATTACACCCCTAATTTTAGTGCAGCAAATGTGGGACAAACTATAGATATTAAGTGTTTGCATAAGCATTATAAAAATCATATTAAGAAATACCCTCAGGCAGATGTTATTCTATATGGTGATTCTCGTGGTGCCGCAACGATCTTTAATTTTATAACGCTTCATAAACCAGAAAGAGTGAAGGCTGCGGTGGTAGAAGGTCTTTTTGATAGTGTGACCCATGGCATGAAGCATTTTTTATATGATGATAAACCGCTTGCGACAGAAGAGCGATTGCATCAAATGTTTTCGATGGTAATGCGAAAGTACCGTAAGGACGGGATTAATCCGGGCAAGTGTGCTCAAACCATTACTGATGATATTCCTTTATTAATTGTAAGCTCATTAAAAGATGGTCTTGTTGCGCCACAAAGTACTTTCAATGTATATAAACAATTGAAAAAACGAGGGCATAAGAATGTCCATTTGTTGGTTTTGAAAAAGTCATTGCATCCGGCATATATGGTTGATGATCCGCAAGATCAAATCGTCTATGAATCGGTGGTGCATGCGTTTTATAAACAGTACAACTTGCCGCATAACAGCAAAAAGGCATCCTTGGGGTATGCAAACTTTTTAAAAACACAGCCTACTCCAGAAGAATTGGCAGCATTATATCCGCTGGCCACCTGTGAGCAGTGCGTTTAATAAGTAATCTCGTATAACACACAAATTATGATTTAATATAAACCATAGACAGAAATATTGTTTAACTATACATTTTCCCTCGGGTAATCAGTTCTATAAATCGTGATTAATAAGGGGATACATATGCAATATAAACAATACGGATGGCTTTTGGGTGGGCTTGTCTTTGTGATGAATGGTGCATTTGGTGCAGCGGCCGAGGCTGAGCAAGGTGCGTTTGGTATACATATGAGCCAAGCGGCACAGAGCTTGCTGGAGGCATATAAAAGTAGCGGACGTGATAATGGACTTTTAGCCCAATTAACACATGCTGTGCATGCTATGGCTCAAGCGCAGATTAAAGACTTCAGATCAAAAAATCCAGGGCGCGACACCGATGAGAGTATGCAATTAGAAAGGATAGTCGCTGGATTGGCTTCAGTACAAATTATTCAAGATGCAAGTGAGAGTGATTCAGAAGAGGCGATGGCAGAAGAGGATGCAGCGCCAGATGAATCCAGTAGTGATGGAGGAGATTCAAATGTATTTAACGGGAGTGTGTGTTATCAATCTGTTTTTAAGTTGATGCAAGAGCAAGTGCAAGCGAATATTGAGGTGATACACTCGCCGGCGTATAGACAATTAAGTGAGCAGAGAAAGTTAGGAATGCTTTTAGAAATGTTTATTGAGTTAGAGCGTCCGGCTTGTAATGCGCAACTTGCATACATGCAGGCAGCGCATGATGCTGATTTATTGTCGCTTTCAGCTCATGATGCTCTCGTGCGATTCAGATTGGCATACCAGATGTACGGTAACGATACTGCGCAACTTGCGCTAGAAGCATCTCTAAAAAATGACGCTATTGGTGGTCAGGCGGTACGGTCAAGATTGGAGCATAGTCCTTGCGCCACTACGCCTCGACGCCGTGCTTCACTGCCCAATATAGGATCATTACGATTGGGCAGTAGTGGTGATTCATCACCCACGTTGCTGGCGGGACCAGAATTGTGTAATTTATTGGCAAGCAAAAAAGGAGCACAACCGCAGTCGGCGATGCCGCCCGTGCGACTAATGGGAGCAAGAAAAAGGAAAGTTGCTTTAATCGGGCCAAATGAACGGCAATAAAGCTATAAAAATAGTTCTAATGTGAGATCAGAGAGAGACGCCGTGCCTAAATGGTTATAGTGATGAACATTGATCTAAAATCATTATTTAGCAAATAGTTTTTTTGTGTTACAGTAAACAATTATTGCTATAAAAACTGTTGTAAAGGATGATTAATGGCTGGATATAATCGTATTATCATGATTGGTAATTTAACAAGGGACCCAGAGTACAAACAGTTGACTTCTGGACAACCGGTATGCCGTTTGGGCATTGCAACCAATCGTCAATTTAAAAATAGACAGACTGGTTCTATGGTTCAAGAAGTTTGCTACATCGATGTGGATGTATGGGGAGCGCAGGCGGAAAGTTGTCGTCAATATTTGCAAAAAGGGCGTTCGGTTTTAATTGAAGGTCGTTTAAAATTAGATACGTGGCAGGATCAAAGCGGACAAAGTCGTAGTAAGCATTCTATTGTTGCTGATCGTGTAGTATTCCTTTCTGCAGGTGGTGCGGTTGAAGATGTTGAAACCGGTACAATGCGATCTCCATTAGATCCAAAAGAACAAGATGTTATGGATCAAATTGAGCAGATTAAAGCAAAAACTGCGGCGCGTGGTGCAGTTAAAGCAAAAAGACCAATGGCAGAGTCTTCATCAGGATTTGATACTGGTGAGATTGCTTTCAATGATGAGCAGCCGTTTCAGGACGATTTGCCGTTTTAATAACAGCGTAATTTTTGTATAAAAAAAGAAAAAGATGCGATTTCGGTTGCATCTTTTTCTTTTTTCTTGGCATTTTTTTGATAAAAACAGAGTGTCAGGTGTCTTCTTAATAAGAGATTTTTTTGTATTCCAGTTTTGCATTATTGACAATTAGAGTATTTGTTTGCGATGCTACAGATGATAGGGGGGAGTATTGTGATGATAGTAGGGGTCAAAAAGGAGAACTATGATGCAAAAAGGTTTAATTATAAAACGGATGATGCGTGGCATGCGATCTGCGCTGGCGGTTGCGGTTTTTTCATTTTTTACGACGCAGACGAGCAATCAAAGTATTTACTACGCACCGCTTACCTCTGAAAGTCCGTTTCCTCCTTCGTTGTATACCAATGTATTAAATGCGATGGTATGCATGTGGGGTTATTTTGAGTTATTGCAAAAAAATCAGGTTGAACAGGTGGAACAAGATTTTGTGGTGGACGCCATTACTGGTCGTATGACGCTGGCTCGTTCTCATGCAGACTTGTTATTACGTGCGTGTCATGATGGTGTATTGCCGCTTCTTGTTGATGATGTATTTCATCTTATCGATGTGTGTGATCATATTGAGGCTGCATATCAGGACGTCAAACGACGGGGCCATGATACGGGTATCAATTTAACGGTACTTTTTGGCATACGTGATGAATTTTCTCAATTATTACCGGTATAATCGTGAGGCTGCGCTTGTGGCCTCTTTTTTCTTATCCATCTTTATGTACACTTTCACTCCATCCCTTCCGGCAACGTATCACTTACAAAAAGTTCTCCATTTTTCTCATAAATAAAAATTTCTGGCGCTTTTGCTCTTACCAACTCTTGCCAGTCGTTTGTTAATCCTAATAAGACATTGCGGTCCATTTCTATAAAGTTTTCTGGGTCATCCCAGGAGATATCAGTCGGTGTTAAAGTGACTGTATTGCCATTTATGGATATCTCAGTAAATTCTCCAAATAATCCTCGACCTGCGGGATCCAATAACGCTCTTTTAACCCATTCTGCGTCAACCCCTTGATCACGAAAAACATCTCTTAGCCGATTGAGTTGTTTGTTAGCTGTGAAATTTCTTGCTGGATAAGACCTTGAAATACCTCGTTCCATCCAAATGTAACTTTTTTTCATAACTGGCTGGCCATTTATCATATCTGGGTATAGCGTCCTCATAAAGCAACCTTTATATTGGGATATGCTGTAACTACTTCACCTACTTTCTGACCTGACTGTGTTTCACATACATCTATTATTGCTGTAATACTAATACCCTCGCTTGTTATACCTTCAATTTCCCACCGCCCATTATTTTTGGGCGTTTTTTCTATGGAATTACGTAATGCTTCATTTATTTTTTCTATCACTTGAGCCTCTGTCCAATGATCAGGGAAAAGAGTTGATTCTTTTTCTTTACCGTCAGCATAACGCCATCTAATTTTGTATACTCCATGCTCACCGCGTTGAATAACGACACTTTCTATTAAACCACTTTTCTGTATTTCTCCTAAATAATCATGATGAAACCCCGCAGGGGTAATTGTATTATCTTTGCAACCTATTTTCAGCACTGGATTAAAAATATGTTCGTAGTCTATCCAAATATGTACACCTTCACCAATTTCAATAGGAACCGATAACGTTCCATCAAAAACTTTTACTAATTTTTCAATTTCTTCGGGTGATAAAATAATTTCTTCTAATTCTTTTGGCTTGTATGCATGCTTTCCACTAGCAGAACGTTTACCATGCTCTTTACACACATTTTTCTGTTTCTGCTTCCAATGTTGTTTTACTTTATCCAAAATAATCTTTAACTCTGCATCTGCTTCAGATAACGTTATCACCTGTTCTTTATCAAGAACAAATGATTGTTTAGACTCTGCATGGTCTATTGCCGCAAGATCAATAGTAATGACCGCGACTTCACTCTCTACAGTCAGCTTTGATTGATCGGCAATTATTAATTCATCACTAACAACAACTGGAGACTCTGACTCACCTTGCTCTTCTGTTTCAGATGGCACTTCCCCTTGAGGTTTGCCATCCTCTACAAGCACATCTTCTTCTTTTGCCTCTGCACTCTCGGCAGCTTTATCTGCATCTTCTTCTGATTCTATGCACTCTTCACATGGTTCTTGAGATTTATCATCAACTTTCGGCAGCTGTTTTAAAATATCTTCCAATATTGCCGCCCAACCACGAGAGGAAAAACCACACGGGCGCGTTTCAATATCGCGCCCTACGTTTGTCCCACACTCCCATTCTTTAAGCAAATCATCTGCTTTTGGAGAAGGATCAAACTTTTTATCTGGATGCTCACCAAGATTGTCTCCAATACCGGTGACACACGGACCAGGAATGGGTATTTCTTTAGGCA
>DASZBJ010000014.1 GCA_035944115.1 Candidatus Babeliales bacterium | reverse complement strand
TCATAATCAACCTGTCCGTCCGCATGAAAAGGTGTTATAATGGCAACACCTGTTCCGTAAAATTTGTTCATCTCAGTTATTAAAAGGGTGCTAATATAGGAATAGTTGATGGTTCATGGATCATGGTTCATGGATTTTTGTCCGTTGGTCGCAGGCGAGGCTAAGCTTACATAAGGCAACGCAAACCTTTCTCCATCAACTGTCCTTGCCTGAATATGTTGACCGAAAATAGAGGTTTATAGACACTAAACCAACTAGAAAATGGCAACAATCAGCGAGTATGAGAAATTAACAATCAGAGAACGTCAGAAGCGTTTTTTCAATGAAACCTTTAAAAAGTCAAAAGTCAGTGAGATAGAGCGGAATATCCTATCAATAGCTGAACTTTGTAAGGAACACCAGGTAAGCAGATCAGCTGTTTACAAATGGATCTACAAATATTCATTGATGCGTAAACAAGAAAACAGACAGGTCATAGAGCCTGAAAGTGAAACAAGAAAAGTGCTGCTTTTAAAGCAAGAAGTAAGTGAACTACAGCGCGTCATAGGAGAAAAACAGCTTAAGATGGATTTCCTGGAAAAGGTGATTGAACTGGCAGAAAAGGAATACGGGCTGGATATTAAAAAAAAATTTACCACCAAGCCATCCTCTGGTACTGGTCCAACAGAAAGCAGCGCCCAATGAAAATGAATGGGCTATACCGGGTTATAGGTACCAGCAGGCAAGCGTTCCATCAGTATCTTGATAAGCAGATGCTGATATTGGAGGAACAGCAACAATTGTTACCCATTATCAATCAAATCCGGGCCGATCATCCCCGTCTGTCAGCAAGGCGGATGTATGAAATGATCGAACCTCAAAGCATGGGCAGAGATAAGTTCGAGCAGTTTTGCTACCTGTATGGCTTTAAACTGCATATAAAAAGAGCATTTCATAAGACGACAAACTCATTGGGTGTTACTCGTTTTGAGAATTTAATCGCAGGGCTGGAGTTGACAGGTGTAAACCAGGTTTGGGCAAGTGATATTACTTATTACCGCATTGGCGAAAGATTCTATTATATCACATTTATCCTCGACCTGTACAGCCGCTTTATTGTGGGGTATGCTGTATCTGTTGGTATGTTTACCGAGCAAACTACCATACCTGCATTGAACATGGCCTTAAAGCTGCGGGAGCCTGAACATGGGTTGATCTTTCACTCCGATGGCGGCGGGCAATATTACTGCAAAAAGTTTTTAGCCATTACCAAAAGCAACCTGATTGAAAACAGTATGTGCGAAAGCGTGTATGAAAACGCCCATGCAGAGCGGATCAATGGTACGATTAAAAATGATTACCTGATTTATTATGCCCCACAGGATTATAAACAACTGGTAACCCTAACTGATAAAGCTGTTAAAATGTATAACCATTTCAGGCCGCATTCTTCGTTGGGAAATAGTTCTCCGGCCATCTATGAGTTATCCACAAAATCAGTACTTGGTAACAAAGAAAAAAGAAGCAAAAAAGAAATCTTACAACAATAATAATAAGTTTGTATTCTTCTTTTAAAAAGTCAACCCTATTCAGGCATGGTCAAACTATGAACTATGAACTATGAACTATGAACCATGAACTATGAACTATGAATCACCTCAAAAACTCACCCCCAGCCGGATAGCTGATTCTAAGTTGCTGCCGCTGTTGAACGATGTGCCATACATCAAACG
>DASZBJ010000013.1 GCA_035944115.1 Candidatus Babeliales bacterium | reverse complement strand
ATCTTCAACTTTTCAAAGTTCTTCAAAGCTCAAAGTTCTTCAAAGCTCAAAGTTCTTCAAAGCTCAAAGCTCTTCAAAGCTCTTCAAAGCTCTTCGCTCAAGCTCTTCAAAGCTCTTCGCTCAAAGCTCTTCAAAGCTCTTCGCTCAAAGCTCTTCAGAAGCTCTTCAAAACTCGGAGCTCTTCAAAACTCTTCAAAAATCAAGGCTCTTCAAAGCTGCTCCAAAAGCTGCTCCAAAAGGCTGCAAAAGCTTCCGTGGAAGCTTGTTTTCAACCTTTCTTACTTCTAAGCTCAACCTTAACTCCAGCTTGTCTCTTCAAAAAGCAGAAAGAGAGAGAAAAAGAGAGAGAAAAGAGAGAGAAAAAAGAGAAAAAGAGAGAGAAAAAAGAGAGAAAAAAGAGAGAAAATAAGAAAAAGAGGAATTGAACAAAAAGAGAGAGTGAAGAATTGAAAAAGAAAATTCAAATCCTTTTGTAGATTCTGAAGCGATGCAGCAAGCTGGAACAACCCGAAAACGTCCTGGACAGCCTGGAATTAGCAACGCACAGAAACAGCGAAAATTTAAGAAAAACGTATACAAAAGGAAACGAGAGGCAAGAAAAAGGGAAGAACAAAAGCAAGTCGCAGCCGAGCAGCCCCAACCTCAACCTCAACCTCAACGTCAACGTCAACCTCAACCTCAACAACAACAACAGAAGAAAGCAAAAGAAGAGGAAAGAGAAAGGCAAAAAAAGATGCGGCAAATCATCTTGGAGGCACGTGATGACCTCTGGGATGGAATAAACGCCGAAACAACAGGAAGAGTGAGCAACAGCAAGGAATTCAGCCGCCTGGCTGGATTTCTTGATGAGCCAAGGAGTTTTTTTTATGAAGATGGCGCAATTGTGCGAGGAGACGTCCACGGATGGACCACGACCGACCAAGCAGCAGAAGCGGTAATTGAAAGAGTGAAGTACCTCGCCCAAATTCGCGGCATTAAACACATTGAAGATGAAGAAAATGAGGAAAAAGCACGCCAGCTCATTTGGAGCATGCGGATGCTCCGAGTGGGCATTGAAAAATTGAAAAATTTAAAGGAATGGCTTGAGAGGGAAGACGGAGGTAGGGAAAAAGAAAAACAATTTTTCAAGAAACTACTTCAAGAAATTCAAAGAAGATACGTAACGGAAACGATGTCCCGAGACGACATCATCAGTTTGCAAAAACGCGTATGGACCCGCGAAGAGGTCATGAATAAACATTTTTCATTTCAAATTCCCGGAGAAATTCAAGAAGACGAAGATCAAGAAGATGAAGGCGAAGAGCATGAAGAGCATGAAGAGCATGAAGAGCACGAAGAGCGCGAAGTAAGCGAAGAGCACGAAGTAAGCGAAGAGCGCGAGGAAAGCGAAGAGCGCGAAATAAGCGAAGAGCGAAAAGAGCGCGAGGACGACGAGGAAGTAGAGGAACCGGAAGAAACACGATCGAAGAAGAATCTACGAGCACTCAATGAAGAGCTCAATGATATGTATGAAGTGGCAAGTGCATGCCAAATTAGGTTGAAGATGTTACAAGAAGATAATTTGATGTTGAGAATGGCCAAAAATCCGGTTACGAGAAGAGATGCACTTCTCATGACCGGAGTCATAGAAGAATTGAAGGCAAATTTCGCACCGCTAGAGCGCGGAATAATGTCAGGACGAGCGTCCATTGGAGGAGCTATGGCAGTGCGGGACCAAGAACTTCAAAAATGTGAAGTTTCATATATGTTAGAAGGCCAGCGATTTCATAACATCGCAAATCAATGGCACTTCGATAGAATCCCCCATTGGACCCTCGCAGAACGCCCAGTTCGGGTAGTGCGAGACAACCCTTACATTTATTCTTCTTTACCCATGACAGAGCGCGCAGCGCTCGCGTCATTTCCTTCTCAACATACTTTGAGCTTATCTTCAACTTATCCTTCAACTTATCCTTCAACTTATCTTTCAACTTATCTTTCAACTTATCCTCCAACTTATCCAACTTATCCTTCAACTTATCCTTCAACTTATCCTTCAACTTATCCTTCTTGTGTTTCTGAACCTCGGGCAGAAGAAACTGCAGCGTCGGA